>JAIRRF010000157.1 GCA_031256115.1 Treponema sp. | reverse complement strand
CATCAATAAACCAATACATGCACGAAAAGGCGAACCAATTCAGGATATGCAGGGGTGCCAGGCACTGAAACTTCAGGTGACACACAATAATGCATATTCCGGTAAAGGGTCATCCAGGTGTTCCTGGGTTAATAGGAGGCGCACCCAGGGTAAATGCGAAGGCGGGTGCCCATGCAAAGTCTTTGCCTTTGGCAATGAGTTTACATGGGCAGGCCCCGCCGGTTTTTTTTGGTGCGCCTCCTGGGTGATTAGGAACACCTGGATGCCCCTTTACCAGGCTAGTACCGTTTATTATATGACTGGCTCAGCGGTAAATCGGGGTTTAGAAACCCGTGCTTGTAGAAAAAGCGGTTTCCATGGTATGATATATTTGGAATGAATGATTTTGTCATTACCGCAACCAGGACAATAAAATCCTATGCCGCTGAGGTGGCAAAAATTGTTGCAAAATTTGACAGTTTTTCTTCATTTGCTTCTTCTATTGACGGTATTGATCTGCTTTCAACCGATTGTTTTGCAGACGGTGAAAAGGAAGTGGCCGTCGGTTCCTCCATCCGGGGAAAGGATATTTTCCTTTTTGCAAGCTGCGTCCGAAACGAAGCGGGACTAAGCGTGGATGCAGCCAAGATCGAACTCTACCATGCTGTTGATGCTTTAAAAAGGGCACAGGCGGCGTCAATCATTGTTTTTGAACCTTATATATCCTGTTCACGATCCGACCGGACAACCCGGCGCAGTTCCGTTGGTCTTTGGGCTCATTTAAAAATACTATCCAGCCTGGGGGCCCGTCATTTTGTAACGTACCAGCTCCATTCTGATAAATCCCATTCGATGATCGATCCCACCCGCTGCGTAATCGACGACATCCCTGCCATGACTTTGTTTAAGCAGCGGCTATGTGACGTATATATCAAAGATCTGGAAACACTCTATAAAGTAAGGAACAAATGGGCTTTTTGTTCGGTGGATGCCGGAGGGGAAAAATTAACCAAAAAATTTGCCAATTCTTTTGGGGTACCCCTGGTGGTGGCGCATAAGCAACGTGACTATTCCCGGAATAATTCTGTGGATTGTATTAACATCCTTTCTTCCGAACCGCTGGAGGGAAAAACTCTCTGGGTGGTGGATGACATGATTGATACGGCCGGTTCGATAGACGCCCTGATCCGGGCTTTGGCATCCATGAAACCGGCAGAGATAAATCTTATGGCAGTTCATCCGGTGTTTTCCCCCCCGGCAATACATAAATTACAAAAACTAACCGAAGAAAAGATGTTAAACCGCATTATCGTTGCCGATACAGTTACCGGTATTGGTTCAGAAGAGGAAAAAAATCTTTCCCTGGAAGTAGTTTCTTCCGCCGGTCTTTCCGCCAGTGTTATAAGAACCATTGGCTGCAACGGTTCCATGGCCAGACTCTTGCGGGATTTCAGCGCCGAAGAATACTTTAAATCCCCTACTTTGTTTAATTCCTGATCAAGCAGTTATGCGATTTGTATTTTAGAGATTCCCATAATGAAAAAAACCAGTAAAAGAGTATTTAAAAAATTCAGGACGGCCTTCTTCCTGGCAATAACAATATTATTTTCCCTTACCTGTTCATCAGTTCCCGAAAACTTTGATATATTACCGGAATTTAAACTTACAATCCTGCATACCAACGATCTACATGGCAGGCTTACCAATATGCCGCAATACTCCACCATTATTAAACAAGTCCGAAATGAAGGGGGAAATGTACTTTTACTGGACGGAGGTGATATATATAGACGTGGAACTTATGAACGGTTTAATGGCACCGTTGAAACTGAAATATTTAATACAATGAAATACGATGCCATGGTCTTTGGAAACGCAGATTTCCCTTTTAATGACAAAGAACTCTATGACATATCAGAACATACTATTTTAAAACTGGCAAAATTTCCTGTTCTTTGCGGAAATGTTACTATTAACGGAAACTATATAGAAGGGTTTAAGCCTTACATAATCAAAAATATGAATGGCATAGAGGTGGCAATAATCGGTGTCACTTCATTGAAACCTCTCCATAGAGCTTATGACTTAACAAAACGTTATTTGTTTGAGGATCCTGTGCAGGCATTGAATAAACTGCTTGTAGAAGTAAAGGAAAAATCAAATATCCAAATTGCCTTGTCCCATGCAGGGTTTAGTGCAGATAAAACTATGAGGGGTATAAGCGCTGTTATAAGCGCCGATGCACACCTAAAGTTACGGAGTCCTTATATAATTAAGGACGGAAAGCGTCAAATTCCCATAGTGCAGGCAGGGGGTGAGCGAAATAATTATCTAGGCCGCCTTGACCTGATCTACATAAAATTACAAGGACAATGGGTTTTAAAGGAATTTAAAGGCCGTCTTTTCTCATTAAAAGATATTCCCGAGGATATAGAAATTCAGAATATTTCAGATAAATACAATTAAAGCGCCATGCATAGCTCTGCCTTAATGGAGGCATGGAACACCTCATTATCAAATTACATCGTTGGAAAGAGATTATCCGGGAGGAGTTTTTCCCCCGGGGCTGCGCTCTTTGCGGAAAAAGTCTGGACCGGAATGGAAGCGCCTTCTACGGACTTTGCGTTTCCTGCCGGGAAAAGCTGGAAATTCCCGGAGCGGAATGGGGCCGGTGTTCCTGTTGCGGGCAGCCTCTTATTTCTGAAAAAGAGACCTGCCTGTCATGCAGGAACGGGCCGGAGCGATCCTTCGACAAGGTCGTTTCCCTTTTTCCCTATATAGGAAAATACCAAAAGATTCTCCGGGCCTATAAATTCAACCAATGCCTGTGCTTGGGAAATTTTTTTATAGAGAAACTTCTGCATGGTTTGGAACTGCTATTTGATTGCAATGAAGAATATGTTAATTCATCTTTGTCAGGCAATGATGCTGCCTGGGTGCCGGTTCCTGCCAAACCTGGAAAGATCAAGCATATGGGCTGGGATCAAATCGAATACCTGGCAAAATTGCTGGAAATTCAAAACTCTTCGGAAAAGAGTTTTCCGGTTTGCCGCTGTCTTAAACGGCTTTCTTCTGAGAGCCAGAAAGAACTTAATAAAGAAAACCGTCTGCAAAACCTTAAGGGACGGATAATAGCAAAAAAACATACGGATATTACATCCCATAAGGGTAAAACCTTAACTGTACCAAGAATAGCAGTCATTTTTGACGATGTATACACCACCGGGGCTACCATGGATGCCTGCGCCTCAGCATTAAAATCGGGAGGCGCCGAAAGGGTTTATGGGATATGTCTTTGCTATGACTAGGGATGGATATTGCAATAACGATCATGATAAAATAACTCAAATTTATGACTTTTCAATACTGGAAAGAAGCTACAGAAACCATGTCCAGGAAAGAACTGGAAGCATTTCAATTTGCCAGGCTAAAAGAGACAGTAGCATTCAGCCTTCGAACTTCTTTTTATAAAGAACGGCTTGCCGAAGCGGGAATACAAGGCCCGGAGGATATCAAAAGCCTTAATGACTTACAACGTATTCCTTTTACCACCAAGCAGGATTTGAGGGACGGTTTTCCCTATGGTTTTCTTTCCGTTCCCAAAGACGATGTTGTCCGGCTCCATGCATCCAGTGGAACCACCGGCGTTCCTACGACAATTTATTTATCCAGGGAAGACTTACAACGCTGGGCGGATTATATGGCCCGTTGTATTTACGGCACGGGCTGTACCAGGGCGGATGTGTTCCAGAACATGATTAGTTACGGCCTTTTTACCGGCGGCCTTGGTTTCCATGCGGGGGCCGAAGCGGTTGGAATGCTGGTGATCCCTTCGGGATCAGGAAACACCTCCCGGCAATTCCGGCTGATGCAGGATTTTGGAACCACGGTGCTTCACGCTACCCCCAGTTTCCTCCTCCATGTGGAAGCCAAAATGAAAGCTGAAGGAGTCTCCAGGGAAAGCCTCAAACTGCGAAAAGCCTTTGCCGGCGCAGAACCATATTCGGAAGATACCCGGCGGCGTATTGAAGGGCTACTCAATATTGATGTATACAATTCCTACGGCCTTTCTGAAATGAACGGTCCCAGTGTGGCTTTTG
>JAIRRF010000008.1 GCA_031256115.1 Treponema sp. | reverse complement strand
TCAACTTTAACTATTTTAAGGTTATTCCAGGCGCTTGTTAGTTTACCAACATAGGCCGCCAGGGCTTTGGATTCGGCATAATCATCCTTGGTAATCCGCCGGTAATTCTTAAGAGCAGGGAAGTAGAACATATTGGAATAATCCATAAGCATCCTGTGGCTTGACATGGAATGGCCTATTTCCCTCATGCAGGTTTTCATCATTTTAATCCACTCTCTGGGCAGATTATCCCGGCCCCGGTGATAAAAGAGGGGAATGATGTCCCGTTCAAGAAGATCATAAAGGGCTTTACTTTCTATTTCGTCCTGAAGCTGGTTGTCTGCATACTGTTCGCCGTGACCAATGGCCCAGCCGACATTGGGGTTATAAGCTTCGTCCCACCAGCCGTCCAGGATTGAACAATTAAGAACGCCGTTCATCGAAGCCTTCATACCGCTGGTACCGGAGGCTTCCATGGGCCTCCGGGGTGTGTTAAGCCACACATCGGCGCCTGATGTAAGATAACGGGCTACGGTAATATCGTAATTTTCTATAAACACAATCCGGCTTTGGACATCGTTCTTTTCCGCAAAGTGGATAATTTCCCGTATCAGTTCTTTACCGGGCATGTCCATGGGGTGGGCCTTACCGGCAAAGATCAGCTGTATGGGCCGGTCATTGTCTTTTAGAAGCCGGATTAACCGTTCAGGATCCCGTAACAGGAGGTTCCCCCGCTTGTAGGTGGCAAAACGGCGGGCAAAAGCCAGGGTAAGAATATATGGTGAAAGGGCATCCTCAGCCTGCTGAAGACGGCGTTCCACGGCTCCTGTCCGTTTCAGGTGGAGCCGGATCCGGTCCCTGGCAAAGGCTACCAACCGTTCCCGGCGTCGTTCGTGGGTGCGCCATAGTTCTTCATCGGAGATCCGTTCCATTCGATCCCAAATCGCCAGATCCGTAGGTTCTTCCTCAAAATGCGGGCCAAAGTAACGTTCCAATAAATCCTGCATACCGCTGGAAACCCAGGTTTTGGGATGGACCCCATTGGTAACATGGTGAATAGGTATTTCTTCCATGGGAAGGCCGGGCCAAAGATTCTGCCACATTTCCCTGGAAACCACCCCGTGAAGGGCCGCTACACCATTGGCATATGCGGCGCATTTCAGGGCCAGTACGGTCATGCAGAAACTTTCCAGATCGTCTTCGGGACGTTCCCGGCCCAGGGCCAGGAATTCTTTCCAGGAAATGCCCAAAACCCCTGTCCAGCTTTTAAGATATTTTTCCAATAGAGGAATCTCGAAACGTTCATTCCCTGCAGGAACCGGCGTATGGGTAGTAAAAATATTGGTAGGCCAAACCGCCTCCAGAGCTTCGCTAAAATTAAAGCTCTTTTCACCCATTATTTCCCGAATCCGTTCCAGTACCAAAAAAGCGGCGTGGCCTTCGTTCATGTGGCAGGCCGCAGGATTTATTCCCAGAGCCCGCAGAGCCCGGATGCCCCCGATACCAAGGAGGATCTCCTGGCGTATCCGGGTTTCCTTATCACCGCCGTAGAGGGCGGCGGTAACGTTCCGAATATCCGGAGCGTTTTCTTCTATATTAGTATCCAAGAGGAATAGAGAACTCCTGCCTACTCTGACTTCCCAAATCTGGGCAAAAGCCTCCCGGCCTGCCATATCCACGGAAATCTTAAGGGGGCTGCCGTTTTTATCATTTTTCAATTCTACCGGCATATTATACCAGTCATTTTCCGGATAACTTTCCTGCTGGAAACCGTCGGTATTAAGTACCTGGGTAAAATAACCCTGACGGTAAAGTAAACCTACACCTACCAGAGGAAGTCCCATGTCGGAAGAGGTTTTCATGTGATCCCCGGAAAGGATTCCGAGGCCGCCGGAATAAATAGGCAGGGACACATCCATGCCGTATTCCATGGAAAAATAGGCTACCACGTCCTTTTTGGAACCCCGGTACCAGGTTTCGCCCTTTTTATATTTTTGAAAACGGGCATATACCTCTTCCAGGGCGGCCAGGTAGGAATCGTCCTGGGCGGCCTGGGCAAGCCGTTCCTGGCTTACCATCCCAAGGGTCCTGATAGGGTTTTGCTGGGATTTAAGCCATGCGTCATAATCCAGCCTGATAAAAAGCTGGACCGAATCGTAATTCCATGATAACCAGAGATTCCTGGCTATCTCTTCCAATGGCTTAAGCGCATTGGGAAGTTTGGGTTTAACGGTATAGGTTGATATATTCATATGAGAAGTTTACGGCATTGCAGAGATTTTGTAAAGAAGAAAATGACTTAATTGCAGAATCTGGCATGTAAATAACACCAAATAATCCATTAAAGGGGGTTTTCCCAGCAGTGAAACCGCGTGTAGAGTCCGCGATGGGAAACGGCTGGGGCCGTGGTCTACGGGGCAGACAGCAAAGACTTCAGGGAGGAATTATTGCAACCGACTCATTAACGACCGGAAGAATATCGAGATCATCACGAGGGAAGAGTTCAAGGCATTATTCGTGAAGGATTGGTATAGCCATTTTGACGCTTCAGAGTTTGCAGAAGTGCCGAAAGTACAAAGTGAACTGTTAGGTCTTGGAAAGTGTCCGTAGAAAAAAGCCATTCTTAAAATTGACCGTAAATGCGGTCTCCCAAACTAGCCTCCGGTAAGGCAGAACCCCCTGCAAGGCGTTTAAAGTCAGAAGTATGCTTCATGGGCAAATTCTTTATACCTGTGTTGGTTTTTGTAACCAATGCGTTCAGTGTGGTAAGTTGGGGTTTTCTGCCATTGAAATAATATTCCGGATAGGATATTTTTACATATGCAATACAGAAAAACCAAAATTGTCTGCTCTCTTGGGCCTTCATCAAATAATGAATCTGTCGTCAGCGAACTTATTCTTGCGGGTATGAATGTGGCCCGTATTAATTTTTCTCATGGTGCCCATAATGAACATCGCTTAATAATTGAGTGTATAAGACGGGTTTCAGACAAACTGGGAAAATCTGTTGCTATACTGCTGGACACTAAGGGGCCGGAAATCCGTACCGGTATGATTGCAGATGATGGCAAGATTACCATAAACAAGGGAGACAATGTTTCCGTTACAACCGATGATTGTTTATGCGCTGCGGTGACCGGAGAGACTCCTGCGTATATTTCGATTTCCTGGAAAGAAGCCGCTGAAAAACTCCGGAACGGACACCGTATTCTTATAGCCGACGGTCTTCTTGAACTTGAAGTACTTGGTGTTACCGGCGGTATCATTAATTGCCGGGCAGACAATACGGCAACAATAGGCAGCAGAAAAAATGTCAATCTTATCGGCATTCATGCACAGCTTCCGATAATGAGTGAACAGGACAGGAAGGATATTGCCTTTGGCGTGGAAATGAATGTTGATTTTGTCGCGGCAAGTTTTTTGAGTTTTCCTCACGAGATTACCGAAATCAGAAAATACCTTGAAAGTCTTAATTCACACATTAAAATAATAGCAAAAATCGAAAGCAGCGAAGGTCTTGAGAACATAAAAGAAATCGCAAAGCTTGCCGACGGTGTAATGGTGGCACGCGGAGATCTGGGCGTCCAACTGCCTACCGAGCAGATTCCGCTGGCGCAAAAACACATAATCAGCGTATGCCGAAGAGCGGGAAAGCCGGTCATCACCGCTACTCAAATGCTAGAATCCATGATTGTTAATCCCCGGCCAACCCGGGCCGAACTTACCGATGTGGCCAATGCAATCTTCGACGGGACTGATGCGGTGATGCTTTCCGGTGAAACTGCCAACGGAGCATATCCCGTTGAAGCCGTTAAAATGATGGATAAAATTGCCTGCACCATTGAGCAATCAGGCGATTTTCGCAAACGCATGAGAAGTTTCCACGATGAATATTTTTCGGATGTACACAACCGGAAAGAAAATTTGGGTATTATTGTATCAAGGGCAGGTACTGAAGTTGCAACGGCGGTAAACGCAAAGGTAATAGTTACGCCGACTTTGTCCGGAAATACAGCACGCCTTTTGAGTGTCTTCAGGCCGGATGAACCCATACTTGCCATGACGCCGGACAGGCGGGTTGAACGTGTTATGCAGTTGTTTTGGGGGGTTTACACCTGGCATGTCTCCCGGGTTGACAAGACAGAAAGCATGATTCTGAACGCGATGAAAGCCGCAGCGGATTCGGGACTGGCCGACATATCGGATAAAATTATACTCGTGGCGGGCTTGCCGCTTGAAAGCCCGCATATGGTGAATACTGTCCGCGTTATCAGACTTGGAACGGTGCTTGCCCGTTCCACCGCCGGAGCTTTTTCAAACCCGGAAATTACACGGGTACAGGGCAGAATCATTCATGCCATGACTCCGGACGAAGCAAAGGATAAAATCAAGGCAGCAGAAGGAGAGATACTCGTTTGCAAAACACTTACCGAAGACTATAGTCCCATTATTCATCTTGTGAGCGGAGTTATCTGCGAGGGCGTTTCAGAAATCAGTGAAAGCAGACTACGGGAAATTAATCCACAGCTTGTATGGCTTACCTTAATCAGACATGCAATGGAAAAACTTGAGCATGGAATAACGGTAACCATAGACGCAAAACAACTGCTTATATACGAAGGTGCCGTATAGACCGCCCATGAAAAGAATATACCTGGATTACAATGCTACTACTCCTCTCCGCGATGAAGTCCGGGACGTCATGGTGGAGGACTTTGCCATATTCGCCAATGCTTCCAGTATGCACGGATCGGGTCGGGAAGCCAGGGAAAGAATAGAAGAAGCCAGGATCAGGGTAGCTGAGCTTCTGGGGGTTCCCGCCAAAACGATAATCTTTACATCCGGCGGTTCGGAGTCCAACAATACGGTTTTCGGCACCATGCGCCGTTTGGCATCAAATGAACAGGGAACTCCCCTTGATTCGGGACGCCGGGTTTTTCTTGTTTCGGCAATTGAACATCCCTGTGTACTTAATTCGGCTAAATACCTTGAGTCCTTGGGATTTTCTGTTGTTTTTTTGCCCGTGGACAGTACGGGCAGAATCAACATGGACGAATTAAAAAAAGCGTTAAGCGAAGAAACCCTGCTGGTGTCGGTGATGATGGCTAACAATGAAATCGGCACCATCCAGGACATTAAGGAAATAGCCGCCCTGGCCAGAGCAAGAGGAGCTTTTATTCACAGCGATGCGGTTCAGGCGGCGGGAAAGATCCCCGTGAATGCCGGGGAACTGGGAGTGGATTATCTTAGCCTGTCGGCCCATAAGATCTACGGCCCCAAGGGAGTTGGCGCTCTTTACATAAAGGAAAAGGCCCCACTTTTTCCCTTAATCCACGGGGGCCACCATGAAGAGGGCTTAAGGGCCGGAACCTATAATAATTCCGGTATCCTGGGTTTTGGCAAAGCGGCGGAACTGGCAAAACGTGGTCTTTCCGAATATAACAAGGCCATGATTACTTTACGGAATAAACTTAAGCAGGGGCTTTTGGAAAAGATCCCCAATATCAGGATCAACGGCCATGAAACGGAGGTACTTCCCAATACCCTGAATGTGTCCTTCAGCGGCGCCGAAGGGGAAGCTATTCTTCTTTCCCTGGATTTGGCGGGCATCGAGGTTTCCACCGGTTCGGCCTGTGCATCCGGAAGCCTGGAACCATCCCATGTATTGCTGGCCTCCGGGGCGGGGCCCGAGCTGGCCCACGGTTCGATCCGTTTTTCCCTGGGGCTTGGAACAAGCGAAGAAGATATTGATTATGTGCTGGAAAAAACGCCGCCGGTAATCGCCCGGCTCCGTTCCATGAGCACTTTGGAGTAATCAGGGCTGGCCGGGACACTGCCTTAATTAAATAGGGGTTATAACTATGAATTGGCTTTATTCAGATACGGTAAAAGATCATTTTATGAATCCCAGGAATGCCCTGTTGGAAGACGAATCCTTTCCTGCCGATGCCCGGGGAGAAATGGGGAACATCAGGTGCGGGGATCAAATGCTTATGCTTTTACAGATAAAAGATGATGTGATTACCGATGTCCGCTGGAAAACCTATGGCTGTGCCAGCGCTATTGCTTCCACCAGCATGCTTTCCGAAACGATCAAGGGGATGAACATTGCCGATGCCTATAAGATAAGGCCCGAAGACCTGGCAAATAAACTGGGGGGGCTGCCGGAAAACAAGATCCACTGTTCGGTGCTGGGAGACAAGGCCCTAAGGGCCGCCATTGACGAGTACCTGGTCAAGACCGGCAGGGCAGGGCTATTTAAAGAGGATGAAACCGTTATATGCAATTGTTTAAGTATTACCAATAAAGACCTTGAAAGAGCCTGGCACAACGGCGCCCGAAGCTGGGAGGATTTTCAGGCAGCCACCAAGATAGGCACGGCCTGCGGAAGCTGCAAGGCCAAAGCCCTGGATCTGCTTCACAGCTTTGAACATATTTACGGAAAGTAGAAGTCCCGCATTATTAACAAGCGTTACATTGCCTGGCGGACTTACGTCAATCGGGGACTTGGCGTTCCATGTAACCATTGCCAAAATTTGTTGTTTTTGCTAAAGTACACAATATAAGGATCGATTAACAATGAACAGGGAACAAGTAACGATAATGCAATTGTGGTCTTTACATTGTTCATTTATAATTGTTCCATGTTCATTGTAATTGAGGTGTTACAACATGAAAAAAATCATCGCAGCATTTTTTGTTTTTTATATTGACCGTGTAACTGACATGATATAAAATACAGATATGGGAATAACGACAGGAAAGAACAAAATGCGTCTTCTTTGATTAAACGTTGGTAAACTGTTATTAGACGTAACAAAACTAAGTTTTGCCAGTTTAGTACTGGGAACCATTATCAAAGGTGGTTTTACAGAGAAAACTTTACTGATTGCGGGTATTATCGCCTCAGGAGCCGGGGCAATAGCCGGAATCCTTCTTACTACATTCAACGAGGATAGATAAGGAGTAAGTCATGCCTATGGAAACATTTATGGTTATTTATGGATTTTTAGGACCGCTAATCGTGATAGGAGTAATTGGTATAATTTATTCCATTCGTCGGGATAGAAAAGAACGCCGGGAAGAAGAAAAAGCGTCCAATGCATAACCCGGATAGAGAATAGTGAGTTATAGTTGGCGGACAGCGGATAGTCCGGCGTTCGAATTATCGAGGGTGTGTCTGGGAAGTATTTACCACAAAGTCGCAGAAGGAGAAGAATGAATTTTCGGATTTTTTTCTCGCAAAGGAACCTAAGGTTCCGGGACGCAAAGGCGCAAAGAAATTAGGATGTAGAATTGAGGAATTGGGCTTAGTGTTCCTAATTCCTCCTTTCTAATTCCTAATTACATTAAGGGGTTATGACATGAAAAAAATCATCGCAGCATTTTTTGTTTTTGCAGTTTTGGCGCCAGAAACCTTTGCGCAGACAGATAATAGTTTATTAAATTTAAATAATTATGCAGAGATTTTTGGTTTTCAAAGAGGAGTAGTAGATCCTACTAGCGAATATATTTTTTCTGCTCCGAGGGTAGAGCGCAGAAATTTTTCGCACCTTGACGGTGATGATGTACAGATTGATACTCCCCTCGAATTCGCATTGTTGTCTTATTATTCCCAGCCTGTTCTTAATATCCGCCCCGCACAAGCTGACGCAATACTTCCGAAAAACAACCCCAAACTGGCTGACCAAAAGCTTGGTGCGGCGGTGTTTCAGGAGATA
>JAIRRF010000028.1 GCA_031256115.1 Treponema sp. | reverse complement strand
CGCTAAAAAGCCTATTAATATTCCCCCAATATAATCGGGGCTCCAGAGGCAGGTTCCTCCAGAGCTTTTCCGGTGGAACTAATCCGCCCCTTTCCTGGATTTAATAGGGTCATTTATATGACCGTCTCAGCGGTTAATTGGGTTTTTTATACTTATTATAAAAAAAAGTTTGACAGATTGCGGAAACCGGGTGATAATAATCACGGAAAATTCAGGGCTTTGTCCGTCAAAGTTCTATAGAATTTCCAAAATAAATCATTATCGGAGGGTTTTTTATGTCAAAGTACTTAATCGCGATTGATCAGGGAACAACCAGTTCCCGCTCGATTGTATTTGACAAGCAAGGGAACATTATCCAATCGGCTCAGAAGGAATTTACTCAGATTTTCCCACAGCCGGGATGGGTGGAGCATGATCCAATGGAAATTTGGTCTTCCCAACTTGGGGTTTTGACCGAAGTAAAAGCCCATGCGGGCATTTCCGCCGGGGACATGGCCGCCATTGGCATTACGAATCAGCGGGAAACCACGGTTGTTTGGGATAAAAGCACCGGGAAACCTGTATACAATGCCATAGTCTGGCAATGCCGCCGGACTGCCGAATACTGTGAAAGCCTGAAAGCCAAGGGCTTTGACAAGGCAATCAATGAAAAGACCGGTTTAGTGGTAGACGCCTACTTCTCCGGTACCAAAGTCCGCTGGATTCTGGAGAATGTCCCCGGCGCACGGGATAAAGCAGAAAAGGGTGAACTGCTCTTTGGTAATATCGATACCTGGCTTGTCTGGAACCTTACCAAGGGAAAAGTTCATGTAACCGATTACAGTAACGCCTCCAGGACCATGCTCTTTAATATCCATAAGCTCGAATGGGACAAAGAAATCCTTAAAGAAATGAATATCCCCATTCAGATGCTGCCGGAAGTAAAACCCTCCAGCTATAAATACGGAAATACCGCGGCGGAATTCCTGGGTGGGGAAGTTCCTATCGCCGGTATTGCCGGAGATCAGCAGGCGGCCCTGTTCGGTCAGTGCTGTTTCGAGCCCGGAACGGTCAAAAATACCTATGGAACCGGCTGTTTCATCCTGATGAACACCGGCGAAAAAGCCGTAGCATCCAAGAACGGACTCTTAACTACCATTGCCTGGGGCGCGGATAACAAGGTTGAATATGCCCTGGAAGGAAGCGTATTTATCGCAGGCGCCGCAATCCAGTGGCTCCGGGATGGACTAAAGCTCATTGACAATGCCGCATTCTCCGAACATTATGCTGTCAAGGTTCCGGATGCCGGCGGAGTATATGTGGTTCCGGCCTTTGTAGGTCTGGGCGCTCCCTACTGGGATCAGTTTGCCAGGGGCACCATAGTCGGCATTACCCGGGGGACTACAAAGGAACACTTTGTACGGGCCACACTGGAATCGCTGGCATATCAGAGCCTGGAAGTCATTAAAGCCATGGAAGCGGACGCCAGTGTACCCATAAAGAGCATCCGTGTAGACGGCGGTGCCACATCCAACAACTTCCTGATGCAGTTCCAGGCGGACATCCTTAACACCGATGTAATCCGTCCCAAGGTAATTGAAAGCACCGCTCTGGGTGCTGTTTACCTGGCTGGCCTTGCGGTAGGGTTCTATTCAGACAAACAGGACATTGTTAAGAATATGGCCCAGGACAGGGTATTTAAAGCTACTATCCAGGAAGCGGACAGGGCAAAACTTGTTTCCGGCTGGAAAGAGGCGGTTAAACGATCCCTGGGTTGGGAAAAAAAGTAAAAAATAGGGGAGATTGAGATGGCGGTGTCCGGGATGCTGCGCCAAAGTTTTGGCAATTAATTTCCGGACATCGCTATGTCTAAATTTACATGAATGATCTGATCATTATCGGCGGCGGTGTCTGCGGTTGTTCGCTGCTCTATGAGCTGAGCCGTTATAAAATTTCTGCTCTCCTTCTTGAAAAGGAAAATGACGTTGCCTGCGGTACATCCAAGGCAAACAGCGGAATTGTCCATGCCGGTTACGATCCTGAGCCCGGAACAGTAATGGCCCGGCTTAATGTAGAGGGCAACATCCTTATCGAAAAGCTTTGCACCGATTTGGATATTACCTATAAAAAGACAGGTTCCCTGGTTGTCGGCTTTGACGAAACCGACCGTAAAACAATCGAAAAATTGTATGAAAAGGGCGTAAAAAACGGAGTTCCGGACCAGAAAATTATTTCCGGCGAAGAACTTTTCCGCCTTGAACCAAATTTGAGCCGCGAAGTAGTTTGCGCCCTTTATGCTCCTTCCGCCGGGGTGATTGCCCCCTGGGAACTTGCCCTGGCTCAGGCTGAATGTGCTGTACAGGGGGGGGGCAAAAGTCGAACTTGACTGCGAAGTAACTGCGATAAAAAAAATAGATGAAGGCTTTTTGGTAACAACCACTCAGGGTGATTATAAAGCCCGCTATGTGGTAAATGCCGCCGGTGTTTATTCCGACAAGATAAGCCGGATGGTGGAACCTGAACATTTTACCATAAACGCCAAAAGCGGCGAATACTTTATCCTGGACACCACCGAAATAGGCCTGGTAAATACCGTTGTTTTCCCCTGTCCTTCAAAACTGGGAAAGGGTGTTCTTGTTTCTCCGACGGCGCATGGAAATATCATTATTGGGCCGGACAGCAAAGATTCAGGAAAAGAAGATTATTCAACAACTGCCGCGGGACTGGAATATGTACGTAATAATGCACTCCGTTGCATACCGTCAATAAATTTTAGAAGCTCCATACGGAATTTTTCAGGACTCCGGGCCGATGCGGGCCTGGAAGACTTTATTATAGGCGAATCCAGGGAAAGCCCCGGCTTTTTTAACATGGCCGCCATTAAATCACCGGGTTTAACATCCGCTCCGGCCATAGCAAAGGATATTGCAAAACTATTATTGGCAAATGGCTTAAGCAATACACCAAATCCGAATTTTACGGAAAAACGCTGTGTTATCAAGTTTAAAGATTTAAGCGAATCAGAAAAAACCAGAGTTATAAAGGAAAATCCTCTATATGGCACCATAGTATGCCGTTGCCGGACTATTACGGAAGGCGAAATCATTGACGCCCTGAACCGGCCCCTGCCCCCCCGTTCAATTGATGCCCTGAAGCGCCGCTGTATGCCCGGGATGGGCCGCTGCCAGGGCGGGTTTTGCAGCCCAAAAGTGCTGGCTCTTATCGCCAAACACTTTAATATTCAGCCGGAAGAGGTCCCCCAGGACAGAAAAGGCACGTATATAGTGACCGGCGAAACAAAGCGGGGCAGCCCATGAAATCGGATTTAAAAATAAAAGACAGCTACGATGTAATAGTGGCCGGAGGCGGTCCGGCGGGGCTTGCGGCGGCGCTTTCGGCAAGAGAAAACGGTGCAAAAGATGTTCTGCTTCTTGACCGGAACCTTAGTTTGGGGGGAATCCTTAACCAGTGTATACATAACGGGTTCGGCCTCCATGTTTTTAAAGAGGAATTAAGCGGCCCGGAATATGCCGAACGTTATATCGAACAATTAAAAGCTACGGACATTACTGCGCTTACCGGCGCGATGGTTCTTGATGTTTCAAAAGACAGGATTGTCCGTTTTATCCACAAAGGGGCAGGTTACGTAGAGGTTTCCGGAAAGGCAGTAATCCTTGCCATGGGCTGCCGGGAGCGAACCCGGGGTGCCATTGGTATTCCCGGAACCCGGCCTTCCGGGGTCTTTTCTGCCGGAGCCGCCCAGCTCTACATGAATATCGAAGGCCGGACAGTCGGCAAACGGATTGTCATCCTTGGCTCCGGAGACATCGGCCTTATCATGGCCCGGCGCCTGACCCTGGAGGGAGCAAAAGTCCTTGGGGTTTTCGAAGTTTTGCCCTATTCAAGCGGGCTTACCCGGAATATCGTTCAGTGCCTGGAAGATTACGATATTCCGCTACATCTTTCACACACAATAACAGAGATTCGTGGCGACAAAAGGGTGGAACAGGTTATAATTAACAAGGTGGACGAAAACTTAAAACCTGTTCCGGGAACGGAAATGACTATTGACTGTGATACGGTTCTGCTTTCTGTGGGGCTTATTCCGGAAAACGAGCTTTCCCGGAATGCCGGAATTGACATGGATCCAAAGACCAGCGGCCCGGTATTTTTTGAAAATATGGAAACTTCGGTACCCGGTATTTTTGCCTGCGGCAATGTCGCCCATGTACATGATCTGGTTGATTTTGTTAGTGCAGAAGCCATGAAGGCGGGAAAATTTGCGGCTCTTTATGCCGTGGGAGCAGTAAAAAACCCGGAACCTGTAAATTTGCGCTGGGGAGAAGGTATCGGTTATGTGGTACCCCAAAAAATACGGGCCGAAAATATTGAAAAAACCGTCGAAGTTTTTTTCCGCAGTACGGCGATTTACAAGGAATCGAAAATCGATGTATTATGCGGCAATGAAGTACTTGCTTCGTTCAAACGGGAACATCTTGCACCGGGGGAAATGGAAAAAATCGTTTTGTTAAAAGACGTGATTGAAAAGGCAAAAGGCCGGGACATTACCGTATGTGTAAACAGCACTACCAGACAACCCGGATCAAGTGTTACCTTTAAAACAAAAGATGAGGAAGGACGGATAGAACTGGTCTGCATTGTATGCCCAAAAGGCTGCCGTTTAAAGGTGGATCCCGCCAGGGACTATGCGGTAACGGGGCATACCTGTGATCGGGGTGAAAACTACGGAAAAATGGAGATTGCCAATCCGATGCGGGTTATTACCTCTACGGTGTGTATTTCCGGGACGGAATTGACCAGGATGCCCGTTAAAACGGATGCGTCAATCTCCAAAGAGATAATCTTTGACGCCATGAAATTGCTTGATGGGCTGGAGATAGAAGGCCCTGTTAAAAACGGCGAAATTATTGTAAAAAATATCTGCGGTTCCGGGGCTAATTTTGTATCGACCCGGAGCTTATAATTGGCTTATAGGCTTATGCCTGTAAATAAATTTTGAGGGATACCATTAGTATCCAAAGGAGAAGGTTATGGATATGGCATACCTTGGTGAGTATCTGGGAACTGCTTTTCTGATTCTGTTGGGAGACGGTGTCGTAGCCAACGTGGTCTTGAAGGGCACAAAGGGAAACAGTTCAGGGTGGATTGTTATTACTGTTGGATGGGCAACAGCCGTGTTGGTGCCGGCGCTTATGTTTGCCGGTATGAGCGGCGCTCACTTTAACCCGGCGCTTACCATCGCTCTGGCCGCTGCGGGGATAGCTGATTGGGGAATAGTTCCCGGATATATTGTCGCTCAATTCCTGGGCGCCATGACCGGCGCATTCCTTGTCTGGGTTATGCATAAGGATCACTTCGATGCTACTGAAGATCCCGGCGCCCAGCTTGCGGTATTCAGCACAGGCCCGGCAATCCGGAATAACGGACGGAACCTTATCTGTGAAATTATCGGAACCTTTGTGCTGCTCTTTACCTTAACGGCCGGCGTAGCGCAGGCTGGTGACGGCGGACTCGCAGCTCTTGGCCTCTGGCGTGTATGGGCGGTCATCCTTACCATCGGTATCTCCCTTGGTGGAACCACCGGCTATGCGATTAACCCTGCCCGTGACTTGGGTCCGCGCATTATGCATGCGATTCTCCCCATGAAAGGCAAAGGCGGTTCAGGCTGGGACTATGCATGGATTCCTGTGTGCGGTCCGATAATCGGCGCTATCCTTGGAGCATTGGCAAGCGTAGCAGTTTTTGGTTAATTTTAATTTAACCACGAACCACTGCTATACACCTTTAATTTAGTTTATCGTACAGGGAATTGCATAATTCCCTGTACGATAAACAATTACAATCGGAAATAGTCAATTAATTAATTAAATTAATTGACTATAATCTCTTTTGGAAGCTATTTTCAAAACTAATAATGAAAGAAAGTTCGAAGTTTTAGAAATGGCGAAGGAGTAATATTAATGAAAAAGGTAATCAACGATCCTAATAATATTGTTGACGAAATGGTAGCCGGTTTAACCCTGGCTTATCCCGATTATGTAAAGCGAATTTCTATTGCCGAAGCCGGTCAGGCTGTTGTTGTCCGCAGTAAGCCAAAAACAGGAAAAGTTGCCTTGATTTCAGGCGGAGGCTCGGGCCATGAGCCTTCCCATGCGGGTTTTGTAGGTGAAGGTATGCTTGACGCTGCTGTCTGCGGTGCGGTATTCACATCTCCCAGTCCGGAACCGGTGTTCGAAGCCATTAAAGCGGTAAAAACAGATAAAGGCGTTTTGATGGTAATTAAAAACTATACCGGCGACGTAATGAACTTCGAAATGGCCGGGGAAATGGCGGAAGCGGAAGGCATAAAAGTTGCAAAAGTCATTGTCAATGATGACGTGGCAGTTATGAACAGTACCTGGACTGTTGGCCGTCGGGGCATTGCCGGAACAGTTCTGATTCACAAAATTGCCGGGGCCGCAGCAGAAGCGGGCCTTGATCTTGACGGTGTACAGAAAGTCGGCGAAAAGGTTATTGCCAATGTACGATCCATGGGCATAGCACTTACTCCCTGCACCGTTCCCGCAGCGGGAAAACCCGGTTTTGAGCTCGGCGCAGACGAGATTGAAATCGGTCTTGGTATACACGGCGAGCCCGGTGTCACCAAGGGCAAGATCAAATCAGCAAACGAACTGGTTGAACATATCCTGGTGGATTATATATTAAAGGATAATCCCATCAATTCGGGAGAGGAAGTAGTCGTCCTTGTTAACGGGCTGGGCGCCACTCCCTTAATGGAGCAGTTCATCGTCAGCCATAAGGTAAACGATATTCTTACCAAAAAGGGCATAAAAATCTATTCAACCGACGTAGGCAACTACATGACAGCCATAGAAATGGCAGGCTTCTCCGTTTCGGTGCTTAAACTTGATGCGGAACTGAAAAAGTTTTATGACGCTAAGGCAAACACTATTGCCTGGAGGACCTTCGGCTAATGAGCATAAATATTGATAAGGTTCGTTCCATTATTGGCGATATAGCCGGGATGATCGAAGAAAAGAAACAGTATTTAAGCGATCTCGATCAGGCCATAGGGGACGGCGATCATGGGTTTAATATGGCCCGGGGCTTTGAAGTGGTGATGCAAAAACTAAAAGAAGCTCCCGGCGCCGATATTGGCGATGTTTTAAAAACAACCGCCATGGCTCTTATCTCCAATGTGGGCGGTGCCTCGGGCCCGTTGTACGGCAGCCTATTCCTGAAAGCCGCTGGTTTGGCAAAGGGTCTTACAGAAATCGACCTGGCAGGTTTTGTACCCATCTTTAAAGAAGGAATTCTGGGCGTTCAGGCCCGGGGTAAAGCCGAACTGGGCGATAAAACCATGATTGACGTACTTCTTCCGGCCCTGGAGTCTTTGGAAAAGGACAGTGCCGCGGGACTTTCCGGCAAGGAGGCTTTCGCCAATGCGGAAAAAATTGCCGCATCCTGTATGGAAAAGACCAAAGACATCCTTGCAAAAAAGGGACGAGCTTCTTATCTTGGAGAACGCAGCATCGGCCATATTGACCCGGGCGCCACATCAAGTTATCTGATGATCTCCATAATCAACAAAGCCCTGGCATAGAATCGGAGCTAACGTGGTTTCATTACTGCTAATTTCACATAGTCCAAAGATTGTCGAAGGGGCTAAAGATCTTGCCCTTGAGATGGGCGGCGAAGCAAATATCATAACCGTGGGGGGCACTAAAGCAGGTACCCTTGGCGCTGATTATGACAAAACTTTTGCCGTAATGGAAGATGCTGCCAAACAGGGCGAAGTGATAGTTCTGGCGGACCTTGGCTCTGCCCGGTTAACCGGGCAGATGGCCAGGGAAGCTCTGGATAGTGAATTACTGGAACGGGTTTACCTGTGCGATGCGGCCCTTGTGGAAGGGGCTTTGATTGCAGCCATAGCTATAGCCGCCGGTCAAAGCGCCCAGGAAACTCTGGATCAATTGCAGGAATTTCTTTTGCCAAAAAGTGACTGAGCCATTTTCAACACTCGATTAGTGTTGAAAATGGCTTGCAGTTTTTCGGCCAGGGGGCCCTTCGGGGCCTCTTTTTTTTTCATTTGTTCATTAGTTTTTGCCGTTCCGGTTCGGCGGCATTGTGAAGGTTTTCAAGTAATTCCATGACGGCATCCGCCACAGCTTGCTTTTTATCCTCTATTCCTGCCTCTTCTGCCTTGGCACGGACTTCGTCTCTGAATGTTGAACAACTCATTATTGGTGCTGCCGTAAGACGGACCAAATCCTGGCTTACCGAATCTCCCATCATATCCCCATGCTGAACATGAAGACATTCGCCGTTAACCGCCACAGGACACATATAATCAAAGAGCCGGATGTAAGAATCAATTTCTCTGACACCCCGTTTGGTTGATGGATCTCCCGGACGGTAACGGGTGCCGGACGGAAAAACCAGCACCAATCCGCCATTTTCCTTAACCCGGATCAAGGTTCTGGTGGCAGCATTGTTAATCATCGCACTGCGTTGTATCTCTTCCTTGTCTTTCTCCGGGTCCAGCCCCTGTAAAGACCGGCTGGGATATATCACAATCCGGGTATAGGCGCTGGTAAAGGCGGATACCACGGGATTGTCTTCGGTTAGTTTCTTCCCCGCAATTGCAACCAGAGACTCCGCTATTGGTTCTCCTCCTTCCTCCTTGCGAAGAAAACAATCAAAAAGAGAATAGTCCAGGTTGCTGTAATGTTCCAGGAGGAGCAGGCAGGATCGACCTTCTTTCAAAAGGCGGTACAGTTCCCGGATATTTTCCATACCGCTAATCCCCGAACCGGGAAGAACCAGGGTTTCAACTATTTTATCCAACAAGGGACGGATTTCGGCGTTTCCCTGCTGGTATACATTATCTTCGGTTATCTTGGTTACGGCTTTTGACCGCATAACCGCTTCTTTGATGATGTCTTTAAACGCACTGGTAATGGTTTCCATGTGCTTATTATATCATGCGCCCCAAACCCGTACAAGTTCTACCACCAGGCGGCAGGCTGTTTCCATATCCGAAACAGAGACCCATTCTGAAAGGCTGTGAAAATCACGACCACCGATAAAAATATTGGGAGTAGGAATTCCCAACTCCGTAAGGCGGGAACCGTCTGTTCCCCCCCGGATTGGTTTAAGGTAGAATTCCACCCCTGTCCGGCGGGCTGCTTCTTCCAATTTTGCCAGGACTTCCGGATGGCTGTCTATTTTTTCCTTCATATTCAGGTATTGAATTTTCCATTCCACCTGTACCTTACCGCCGGGAAATTGGGTTTCCACCGCCCGTGCAAAGGTCTCCAGGACGGCAGCCCGTTCTTTTACCCGACCTAAATCAAAATCCCGGATAAATACTTCCAATTCGGCCTGCTGTAAATTTCCGGAAATCTCCGTGGGGCAGTAATAGCCGTAATAGCCATCGGTGGCTTCCGGACTCTCAGTCCGGGGAAGCATAACAGCAAAGGCGGCAGCCATAAGGCAGGCATTTGCCAACTTACCCCGGGCAGTTCCCAGGTGAATTACCCTGCCGGTAAAAGATACTTTGGCTTCGATGGCGTTAAAACATTCTGTTTCCAATTCCCCCAGGGGGCCCCCGTCCAGGGTATAGCAGGCGCTTAGGCCGCCGGTCAAAGCTTTGATTCGATCCATGGGAAAAAATGGAAGCCCCTTACCGGTTTCTTCATCGGGAGAAAAAATAATCAACACCGGGCCGTGGTTGATTTCCGGGTGAGACAGAAGATATTCGGCGGCGCCAATTATCTCTGCAATCCCCGCCTTATCGTCAGCCCCCAGAAGGGTGGTTCCATCGCTGCGGATAATCGTATCTCCGGCATCGTTTTTTTCTGTTATGGGTTTTATATTTATGCCGCTTGCATCCTGAGACGTGTCAAGATGGGCCATAAATCCTATGGTGGGTTTATCTTGAAAACCGGGGGAGGCCGGAATTTTAGCCAGCACATAGCAATGATCGGTGATCTCCGCATCCACAATGCCCAGCACCTTAAGTTCCTCTGCCAAGAGCCGGGCCAGCTCCCATTGGCCCTCGCTCGAAGGGGTCTCCGCATTACGCCTGTCACTGGTGGTACAGATTCGCACATAGCGGAGAAAGCGGGGGATAATAAGCTCAGAAAAGTTTTCCATATACTTGCACTTAACTCCTTAGAGAAACATTTTGGGTTTAATCCCAATGGCCTGTAAACTTCCGGACAAAACCGCATGGCCTATAAGTCATCTTGGCCTGTCTGAGTCCCTGGTCCCCTAAATCCTGTTCCCGGTTTATATGGACATAATAATTGGGGAGGGAACCCGCATAGTGCTGGTTTACAAACTGATAGATTCCTTTGAATTCTTCCAGGGCTTTTTCGAAATGTACGGCAAACATCCGGCCCCGGGCAAGGCGTTCTCCAAGGCACCAAGCGGCGGGTTTTTCATTCACCCAATAAACCATTCCCTGAAGAAAAAGACCCTCGAATTGCCGGAGCGCTTCGGTGGCCGCAAGAAAATCGCCGTCAAATCCTTTCTGTTCCCGCCATTTTTCCAGAATTTCCAGGGCAACGGGAACCAGTTCTGCCGTCAGGGGCCTTGCTTCCCAGGAAGCATAGTTATTATGGAACTGGCTTACTAAATTGCGTTTTTTATGATACTTCTTTCCCGGCAGATCTGCCAGATCGTTCCGTAAATATAAATAATCAAAATTATCCCGGTCTTCGTCAAATATTAACCCCCACTCTTCCAGACGATCCCGATTAGGAGTCAGAAGAGAATCGGAAATCCCCTTCCAATAATCGTGGGTTTTGAATAATTCCTGTAAAATACCCCGGCCCGGAACAGCGCAGGGTGTATAAAAAAAAGTTCTTTCCCGCTGAGACAAGTCTTTGGGCGGCGGCTGAATCCCGGAAATGATAAAGGTCTTGTCCTGTATCCTGGATACCCTGTAGCGGTAACGCCTTCTGAACAGATAAAGGTTGGCAAAAGTGTACTCCGAAACTCCGTCTACGGTCATGGGAAGCTGTGGGTGCATTTCCGTCCGTAACTCATAACTGATAGGTACAAAGTCAGGAAATTCAGGAATTAAGGGACACACAGTTCAGTATATGCCGGGCAAATTGTTAGTGCTATAGTAAGTTATGCACTATAGGAACTTGACCATTACCCCCAAAATGAGTACTTTTTATATATAGATAATTAAA
>JAIRRF010000338.1 GCA_031256115.1 Treponema sp. | reverse complement strand
AGTATCGGTTCGGAAATTTCCTCGGAGATATTCAAGTATCTCCGGGAAGACGAAATAGAGACCCTTACCTTTGAAATTGCCCGGCTGGAAACCATAGAGCCGGAACAAAAAGACGCCATCCTCCAGGAATTCCAGGAACTGATGATGGCAAACCAGTTTATCACCACCGGCGGTATCGACTATGCCCGGGAACTCCTGGAAAAATCCCTGGGAAGCCAAAAGGCAATCGATATAATAAACAGGCTTACATCCAGTTTGCAGGTGCGGCCCTTTGATTTTATCCGGCGTACCGATCCGGCCCATCTAATGAACTTTATCCAGCAGGAACACCCCCAGACCATAGCCCTGATTCTGGCTTATCTGGAACCCAACAAGGCTTCGGTTATTCTGCAGAATCTTCCCCACGAATTGCAAAGCGACGTTGCCCGGCGAATAGCCACCATGGACAGAACAAGCCCTGAAGTGCTTAGGGAAGTTGAGCGGGTTTTGGAGAAGAAACTTTCCACCCTTTCCAGCGAAGACTATACTGCTGCGGGGGGCGTGGAAAGCATTGTCGAAATCCTTAACCTGGTTGACCGTTCTTCGGAGAAACAAATCATCGAAGCTCTGGAAGACGAAGATCCCGAACTGGCGGAAGAAATCAAGAAACGTATGTTCGTGTTCGAAGACATCGTTATGCTCGACGACAGGGCCATTCAAAAGGTTATGCGGGAAGTGGATTCCCAGGAACTGGCCAAGGCCCTGAAAAGCGTGGATACGGAAGTGCAGGATAAGATCTTCCGGAATATGTCCAAGCGGGCCGCCGGTATGCTTAAGGAGGATATGGAATACATGGGGCCAATCCGGCTCAAGGACGTGGAAGAAGCCCAGCAAAAGATTGTTTCCATAATCCGTCACCTGGAAGATACCGGGGAAATTGTCGTAGCCCGCTCAGGCGAAGACGAATTGGTTGTATAAGGAATAGTTATGACAAAAGCAGTTTTCAGGTCCGGTGAATTAAAAGTAGTAGACAGCAAGGTGATCCTTGAAGCGCCGGCCGGTTTTACGGACGGGGCTGTACTACTGGAGGATGATCAGGAAGAATTGGAAGATGCCGAAGGAGGGGTTGAAAAATACACAGGACCCACTGCAGAGGATCTTCGCCGGGAGGCGGAAGCTTTTAAGATCCAGTGGGAATCTGAAAAAGAAGCCCTGATTCGATCCGCAAAAGTAGAAGCGGAAAGAATCATTAAAGAGGCTGAAGCCGCTGCTTTTTCGGAGGTAAAACGGAAAACAGGAGAAGCCCAGACAATAAAAAGGCAGTCCGAAGATGAAGCCGAAAAGATTATTTCCGAAGCCAAAGAAAAGGCCCAGCAAATGGAAATCGATTCCCGGGACGCTTTCGAGACTAAACTAAAAGAAGCGGAAGAAAAAGGTTTCCATGCAGGCCGGGAAACAGGTTTTGGAGAAGGCAAAGACGAAGTAAACCGCCTTATTGAACGAACCCAGGTTATTCTTGAACGGGCCCAGGACAAGCGGGCGGAAATTCTTTCAGAGACTGAACAACAGATCATTGATCTGGTGCTTCTTATTTCCCGGAAGGTAATAAAAGTAATTTCCGAAAGCCAGCGGGATGTGGTGGTCTCCAATGTGATCCAAGCTCTGAAAAAGGTTAAGGGCCGCGGGAATATCCGTATAAAAGTAAATACGGCAGATCTTAACCTGAGCACTGAGCATGTAAAAGATTTCATTGCCCAGGTGGAAGGGGTTAAATCATTGCAGATCGAAGAAGATACCACTGTTGATCCCGGGGGTTGTATAATCGAAACCGATTTTGGCGAAATTGACGCCAGAATTTCCAGCCAGCTTGCGGAATTGGAACAAAAGATCCTTGAGATAAGCCCCATCACGAGCAGGGCAAAAACCGTTTCCGAAGAAGAGGTTTAGAATGGCTGCCCGTATTACCATTTTTGATAAATATATGGAAACCGCCGAAAAGGTGGATCCGATAAAATGTGTCGGCCGGGTTGTAAAAGTCCAGGGCCTCTTAATAGAGAGTTCCGGACCTCAGGCAATCATCGGAGAACAATGCCGTATCGAAATTACCGGGAACCGGATCATTCCGGCGGAAGTAGTGGGTCTTAGGGAACATATTGTCCAGCTTATGCCCTATGGCGAGACATACGGCATTGAGGTGGGAAGCCGGGTTGTTGCCTCCGGAAGACCGCTGGAGATTTCCGTTTCAAAAAAACTTTTAGGCCGGGTACTGGACTGCACCGGGCATCCCCTGGATGACAAGGGAGAAACCGTTTCCAGGGTTCATTATCCTACTGCTATTCCTGCCCCTGATCCTCTAAAACGCCGAAGGGTAACTGAGCGTATAGTTACCGGAGTACGGGCTATTGACGGCCTGCTTTCAGTCGGCCGCGGCCAGCGGATGGGAATTTTTTCCGGTTCGGGGGTTGGAAAGTCTACCCTGCTGGGGATGATTGCCAGGAACACCAACGCCGATATTAATGTGGTAGCCCTAATCGGTGAACGGGGCCGGGAAGTAAACGACTTTATTGCAAATGACCTGGGACCCGAAGGTCTTGCAAAGACAGTGATGGTAGTGTCCCCGTCCAATTCGCCGCCCCTGGCCCGGCTTCGGGGGGCCTTTACCGCAACCGCCATTGCCGAATATTTTCGGGATCAGGGACTGGATGTGATGCTGCTTTTTGATTCGATAACCCGGTTTGCCCGGGCTCTAAGGGAGATTGGTCTGGCCGTGGGCGAACCCCCCGCAACCAGGGGTTATACTCCCAGTGTATTTGATTCCATGCCCAAGCTGCTGGAACGATGCGGCACATCCCAAAAAGGCACCATCACCGGTTTTTACACGATTCTGGTGGACGGGGACGATCTGGACGAACCGATCTCCGACACGGTCAGGGGAATCCTTGACGGGCATATTGTCCTTTCCCGCCGCCTGGCCGAAGCCAACCATTACCCGGCAGTAGATGTTCTGGGAAGCATTTCCCGCCTTGCGCCGGTAGTGTCCGGACCCAATACTCAAAAAGCGGCAGGCATAATCAGACGCCTCATAGCGATTTACAATGAAAACGAAGATCTAATCAACGTAGGGGCTTATCATCAGGGAACCAATGCCGCCATAGACGAGGCCATTTCAAAAAAACAGGCTATTGATGATTTCCTAATCCAGGCCGTTGGTGAAAGATCTTCCATATTTGAAACCTGTCAAATGATGAGTGAAATAACCGGGCAGCAGATACCCCTGGAAGAGACCGAATATTGCAGCTCCAGGGCTGATTTTAATATTCAGGATGACAGTTACGATGATCTGGCGGACGAGCTTAGTGAGACGATTTAATTTTAAGCTGGACAAGGTTCTTATGCTCAGGGAAAACCGTGAACAGGAAACACAACTTGAACTGGGCAAAGCAGTAGGGGTTCTTT
>JAIRRF010000314.1 GCA_031256115.1 Treponema sp. | reverse complement strand
AAAGAACGAAGGTAAACAGTACGATGATACCATCGTCAAAGCCCTGGTTTTTTCCCTTTCGATTTATCCCATCGGCTTACACGTGCTTCTCTCTAACGGTAAAAAAGGCCTGGTTGTTGATGTAAATCCTGAACACCCTAAATTCCCCATGGTGCAGATATTTGGCGAATTAAATCCGGATGGCAAAAATAAAGTTATCGAAACTTCGCCGGATAAAGTACACATAACCCGGCCTTTACATAAGCATGAAATATCCTGAATACTGGAACAATGACAGCATCCAAAAAAACCATACCCCTTCGCAGTGAAATAAACGATGAAAATAAATGGGATTTATCCAGCCTTTATACCGACGATACGGCCTGGGAACAAGGTTTGTCCCAATATGCCGGGGAAACCGAGAAAATCCCCTATTACAGGGGAACTCTGGGTTCTTCTGCGGAAGCTCTGGGGGATTATCTGGACTTTTTCCGTGATTTGGGACTTCTGGGTGAACGGCTTGCCTACTATAGTGAATTACGGGAGACCGAAGACGAAGGTTCTGATGCCGCACGGGCAATGACGGGAAAATTTGCCATGGCTTATGCAAAAAAAAATGCAGCCCTGTCCTGGGCTGTTCCGGAAATCCAGGCTATTCCGGACGGGGATATGGCGGACTTTCTTGCACATCCGCGGATAAATGAATATGTGGTTTACCTTAATAAACTGCTTCGGGACAAACCTCATATATTAAGCGATAAAGAGGAGCGGATCCTGGCTATCCATGCCGAGGGGGAAGATACGGCAAACCAGGCTTTTTCTGTGTTAACAAACGTGGACATGGATTTCGGTACCATAGAAACAAAGGACGGCGCTCTTCCGCTTTCTCAATCAACCCTGATAGTGTTTTTGGAAAACCCCGACCGGGCAATCCGCCGCAATGCTTACAAGGCATTTTATGGCTGTTTTAAGGCCCACAAAACTACCCTTGCGGCTCTTTATTCCGGAGCTGTTAAGCAGGATGTTATCCGTGCCAGGATCCGGAACTTCCCTTCTGCCCGGGCGGCAGCCCTGTTTCCTGACAATGTAAGCGAAGCGGTTTATGACAACCTTGTATCCACGGTAAACAATAATCTGGGTTTCCTGCACCGTTATTACGGCCTTCGAAAAAAAGCCTTAAAACTGGACGAACTCCGACACTACGATTTGCATGTTCCCCTGGCGGCGGATGTAAAAAAAACCATAAACTGGGAAGAAGCGGTGGAAATAGTATCTACGGCTCTTGCCCCCCTGGGGGATGAGTATGTTTCTGTCCTTCGCGACGGTCTTTTAGGCCGTTGGGCTGACCGGTACGAAAACAAAGGCAAGCGAAGCGGGGCTTTTTCCGCCGGGAGTTATGTGGGGGATCCATATATTTTAATGAATTATAAAGATGATTCCATTCGGGATCTGTTTACTCTGGCCCACGAAGGGGGTCATTCCATGCATTCCTGGTATTCTGCCCGGTCAAATCCCTTTATGCACTACGACTACACGATTTTTGAAGCCGAAGTTGCCAGCACTTTTAATGAAGAACTCCTTTTTCGGTATCTGAAAAATACTGCCGGAACCCAGGCATTAAAAAGATTTGTTATAAACAAACGGATTGACGATTTTCTTTCTACCTTGTACCGTCAGACCATGTTTGCGGAATTTGAAATGCGGAGCCATGATTTGGAAGAAGCCGGTACACCCCTGACCCTGGAGGTTCTGAGAGGAGAATACCGAAAGCTGCTGGAAAAATACTTCGGCCCGGACATGCATTTTGAAGAAGAAAGCGACCTGGAGGGGCTGCGGATCCCCCACTTTTACCGGGCTTTTTATGTCTACAAATATGCCACAGGAATTTCCGCTTCCTATGCTCTGGCCCTGCGGGTCCTTTCCGGCGGAGAAAATGAACGCAGAGATTACTATAAATTCTTGAAATCGGGTGGTTCCCGGTATCCCATTGATGCCCTTAAAACAGCCGGGGTTGACATATCCGGCCCGGCACCGGTTGAAGCGGCCTGTAAAGCCTTCGGGCGCCTGGTGGAAGAACTGGAAAACTTATTGTAAATCAGACCTATTCTATATTTCTATCGACATATCATCCAGAACATTCCCGGAATCGTACTTTTCCAGTATTTGTGTCTGTAGCTTCAGGCGGAATTCGGGGTAAATGGGGTGAGCCACGTCCTTATATTCGCCTGCTCTGGTTTTGCGGCTGGGCATGGCAATAAAAATGCCATTTTTTCCTTCAATGATTTTTACATTGTGAACCACAAAACAGTTATCAAAGGTAACTGTCACGTATGCCTTGAGTTTTCCCTCTCCTGTCACTTTTCGGACCCGGATGTCAGTTATATCCATAGTAAACTCCTGTGCCCTCTATTCTTAACGTTATTATTGTAATACCTTTTATTGAAAACGCAAGAAAAAAGTGCTTCTGAGTGAGTAAAAAGTTCCGGTTAATTTTTTTTGGGTTTTTTTGGCTTCCTTTAAATCGGAAAAAATACCAAAACAAGCCGAACCGGATCCGGACAGTCCAATAAAAGATGCGCCTGCCAGTTTTAATTCTTTTAATATGATCCGGTATGCATTTTTTTCCTGTTCCGTTCCACAGTTCAAAAAAAGATCCAGAAAGTTATTGGTAAAATTCCAGGTTTCCGGTGAAGACCAGGAAAAGTTCATTATATGTGCGGGGTTGTTGATTTTTTCTAAAAAATCAACTTCCTGATTGCGTTCCTTACCACCTGATTGACGCCATTCGTCCAGCCTGCCAAAAGCAAAACCGGTATTGCTGGCAAAGCCCGGAAAAACCAGTAGTACCCCCATAGGCGGAGGAGGTGGTAAATAACGAAAAATTTCACCCCGCCCGCTGACAGCCCTGGCCGGACTGGCAGCGTCGGCAACGGCACAATGATCTGCTTGTCTACTTTCCCGCAGGGCAATTTCTATAAAAAAAGGAACGTCGCTTCCCAGTTGAATGGCCAGACTCAACAATTCATTACGGGAAAGAGCTCCGCCGGAAAAATTATTCAATACCAAAAGCACGGAAGCAGCATCGCTGGATCCGCCTCCAAGACCTGAACCGGGAGGAACCCGCTTGACCAGTTTTATTAACAGGTTTGAGGCAAACCCTGTTTTTGCACGAAAAAGCTCTACTGCCCGGTAAACTATATTTTCTTCCTCCGGAATTAACGGAAAATGCTGTCCATTTAGTGAAAGATTCCGTAAAGGGTCTTTTTCCTGTACAACAAGCGTTGTTTTTGCCTCTTTGCCCGACAGCAGCGAGAAATGCATAATATCGCCGAAATCCAGGGCAGCAAAGATACTTTCCAGTCCGTGAAAACCGTCTGTACGCTTGTTTCCGACAATTAAATGGAGGTTGATTTTACTTGGCGGATGCAGGACAAACCTTCTTCCTGATAAACTTGGTTGAATCACAAACTATTTTTTATGATTTTTTCTATATTTGCAAGAGAAAGGCTTGACAGAACTTTAATTACTACTTTATGTTCAGAAGAAAGAAGTGTTATTTATGGAGGGACTTATTATAATGCCGTTTATCTATCACTATCCCCTTAATGCCGGAAATAATGACGAAGGAACTGAAGACGATTTTGACGAAGATGATGATTTTGAGGATGATTTTGACGATACCGACGATTTTGATGATGACGATGAAGATGACGATGATTTTGATGAAGAAGATGATGGTTACAACTATGAAGAAGATGTTGATTATGACGATTTTGACGAATAGTTAATGTCGGAAACAGTCTTTACAGGGTAGATTTGCCCGGCACAGCTCCACAATTCCTCCAGCTCATAAAAATCCCTGGATTGGACTGTCATTAAATGTATTACTGCTGTTCCCATATCCACAAGGCTCCAGCCGCTGTTTACTTCATTTTTCCGCTGGACCCTATGAAAAATACCCAGACCCTGAAGTTCCGCAAAATCCTTAATATGCCGCAGAAGGCCCTGAAGGTGTGCGACGCTTGAAACTGTAACAATAACAAAAAAATCGGTCCAACTGTGAAGTTCCCGCAGATCCAGGGCAATAATATCGCCGCCTTTATGCTCATCCAGCATAGTACATAAGGCATGTACTTTTTTTATATCAGGAGTCTTAATTTCCTGTAACGATTCGCCCATTAAAGTCACTTCCGATAATGAGGGTAAAATCTGCCCGGTATTCGGTATTCTGAATCCCCGGATCGGTATCAGCCGGTGTTCTGGATTCGTATTTAATGTTTTTACACCGGATTACCGAAGCAAAGCTATGGGCTGCATTTTCCACTTCCGTCCGATCAATAATCTCTGTTTCCTGATAATCGTTTCTGTCAGCGTTGTCTGTGGCAATCACTTCGTAATTAAAGCTTCGGATTAATTCGGCAGTTCTGGAAGCCAATCCTGTTGTTGTTGTGCCGTTTAAAATTTCAACGGTAAAAATTCGCTCCATCAGAGTACCCTGGGTTTGCTGGGCAAGGCTCCATTGTGCCTGTTGAACCACATCCCTGATTACTGTTCCGTCATAATAGGGCATTAGGAGCCGGTGCCCCGATACTTCCCTGTAGTTGCCTGCCAAGGCCTGCATATTTATCCTGTCCATGTTCAAAGCGGCCAGAGACTGAAAAAGCCGTTTTTGGGTAAAGCGGTTCATTCTGGTTTTAAGAAGGGGGTAAAAATACCGTGCAATGGAAGGATCTTTAAAAAGGATATTTTTTTCGCCCAGGTTTTTTAGAAGTCCCAGAAAAAACCGTTCCCGCCTGAGACCCGCTTCGTTTGGATCCTCCTCAGGAAATTCAAAAACAATATATTGTATTCCTTTATCTCCGTCTAAAGCAGTATTACCTGAAGGAAACAGGATTATCTCTTCTCCATAGATTTCAATGGCATTAGGAATAAAAATATCCACTCCACCGATAACATCGATAATTTTTGCCAATTTTGCCGTTTCGAACACAATCGAATAGGCTATGGAAATCCCCAGCAGTTCTTCTAATTCGGTTTTATACGCGTTAATGTTGTTTGAATAGTATACCGAATCCAGCCTGTCAACCTTGCCCAAAGTTTTCAGGATTCTTCCTGTTTCGCCGGGTACAGAAATTGCCGCCGCCCGTTGATTCCTGGGGGAATACATCATTATATAGGTGCCAAGAGGTTTTTCTTCATGTTCCAGAATAAAAAGGATGTTCAGAATATTTTCCCCTGCCAGGGCTTCTTCTATTGGATCAGAATGCAGTACATTAAGGGTATAGAGAGTCCCTCCCGCAAGAAGCAGGACTATTGCCAAAATAAGAAAAATGCTTATATCTGCTTTATAGTCAAAGGTTTTTTTCACTTTCTTGCCTTCTTTCTTTAATACCCCGGTTCTTCTTTAAGTAATTCCAAAGTTTCTTCTGCCGTCTTTATTCCTTTTTTCTCAAGCCATTTGACATGGTTTTTTAGAACAGCGTAAAACAGTTCTTTCAGGCCGCCTGGTTCTTTTTCGTTATTCTGTAACATATTCTGTACATTTTTCCGTGAAAATTCAATTTTATCTGCGATAAATACAACCCTGGCTAAATCCCCCATACGGGGTTTTCCGGTGGTATGCAATTCTATCGCTTCCAGTACATCTTTATTATGTATGCCGAAGCGTTCCTGTAGCAATACCGCCGCCGCCTTTCCGTGGTTTAGAGCCGGAGAGGAACCTGTGGATTTCCAATCCGGGCTCACATCCGTTTGCTCGGCGGGTGATACCGGAGGCTCGTTTTTAGCCAAGTCATGTGCAATTCCTGCCAAATATGCGGCGCTCCCATCCAAACCGTACCGGAGGGCAAGGTCACGGGCTAAAATGGCGGTATTTCTTGAATGGATAAAGCGTTCGGCAGGCAAAACCGCCCTGGCTGTATCCTCCACTCTGGCAAGTAACCCGGCATTTTGCCCGGTATAAAATCCAACAGTATTTGTTTGGAAAAGGTAAAGGCCCCTTTCCTCAATAATGTGCCGTGCCCCCTGGGGTACCAAATAATGCCATGCTCCGTTTAAGGCAATCCGTTCCCGAATCATGGCTGAAGAAATGTCCATTATTTCGTTGGTTAATACCCTGTGATGATATGGAAATTCCTGTTCCCCTGTACTTGTCATACGTCGTGCAATAATGATATCCGCAATCCTGGAAATTTCTTCCGCATCCTTCCATTTGGAAAAATCCGTTGTCAAATCATCCCCTAAAATCAGGGCAGGCTTTGCTTCGGGACGGTAGCGGCTTATTATTTCCCTTAAGGTATCAATAGTATATGAAATACCTCCCCTGCGGAGTTCCAAATCGTCTGCGATTATCCGTGGATCCGCAGTAATGGAAGCAAGGATCATGTCCAGCCTGTCCCCGGCAAGGGCAGTGCCGCCCGGAGTTTGTTTGAAAGGGGAAATATTGGCAGGCACCAGGAGCAGATGATCAAAACAAAAAGCCGTCAGTACGGAGTCCGCCAGGTGCAGGTG
>JAIRRF010000295.1 GCA_031256115.1 Treponema sp. | reverse complement strand
CGCCGGGTCCGCCGCGGCCCGCAAAACAGTCATCGCTGAAGATACAGGCCAGGGCTGCCAGTTTTTCTCCCGCCTGGCCAATACAGGCGATGTTAAAGCTCTTGCCCAGTTTTTCCTGCAGGGCTTCTGTGGTCTCCCGGGTATCCTTACCCCAGAGATCGCCGGCGTCCCGCAATTCCACCTTGTCGTTGTCCACAAAAAGATAGACCGGTTTTGACGCTTTACCGGTAAAGATAATGCTGTCGTAACCGGCAAATTTCAGCTCCGCTCCCCAATGGCTGCCCACATTGGCGGCCCCGATGGTGTTGGTTAGCGGGGAAATAAAACATACTGAAGTACGGGACGCCGAAGGAGTCGGGGTACCCGTAAGGGGGCCGGTATTAAAACTTAAAACATTGGCGGGATCCAGGGCGCCGGCTTCCGGCGGAACCTCGTCCCACAGAAGGGCAACGCCGTAACCCTCCGCACCAAGATATTTTTTTATGTATTCCTTGTTCAGGTTTTCCTTTGACACCGTCCCGCTGGTCAAATCCACCCGGACAACACAGTCTTTGTATCCTTTCATATTTTACCTCCTACCACGAAAGCGCCTGGCGCGGACATGCGTTTACGCATACCGGAAGACCGCCGCACAAATCGCATTTTACTGCCCTTGTTTTACCGGAAACTTCGGACATCACAATGGCTTTGAAGGAACATGCTTCGACGCAGACGCCGCAGCCGGAACAGTCTTCTCCGATTTCCACCGCTCCGGAATAGGAATTCCTGGAAATTACCTCTGCGGAACAGGCCCTGGCGCAGGGCATGTCAAAGCACTGTTCACAGACAAAAAGATTGAATGTCCCCATTGCTTCCTTTTCCTCTACCCGTATGCCTGTACCTGTCGGGGATACGGCAGAATAATGCTGGACCGAGCATACCGCTTCGCATGATCGGCATCCCTGGCAGACTTCGGGATGTGTTTTTAACTTGATTGCTCCCGGTTTCATGGGCTTCCTCCTTTATGGTCCATAGGTCTTGTAAACTCGGAACTATTGTATAAAATTGTAATACAGATTGATTATTTGTCAATAAATACAGGGCCTTTCGAGTATATTCCAATCTAATAGACCCATGAGTCCATGAAAATAGATCCAGAGGGGAACCTTCGCCCTTTGGGCTCGGTGGAGTATACCATCTTTCAATCAAGGAGATCCACCGAAATTGACTTTAATAAACGAAAAAAGTAATTTAATAATATGCACGCAAAGACGCTAAGACGCAAAGATTTGGATGAGAATGTAATAGGCTCTCTCATCGTCGATACCGCTGTCCATATACATAAGGAATTAGGTTCTGGTTTGCTGGAGAGTGTATACGAAGTAATTTTATCTAAATTTCTAGCCCAAAAAGGACTTCATGTTCAGAGGCAAGTATCAATACCTATAGAATTTGGGGGCGAATATTTTGATGAAGGGTTCCGGGTGGATATATTTGTCGAAGGAAAGGTAATAATTGAATTGAAATCGGTAGAAAAGATAACTGCAGCGCATAAGAAGCAATTATTGACATACTTAAAACTGACTAGAACAAAACTTGGTTTTATTTTGAATTTCGGGGCAGCAATAATGAAAGAAGGGATAGACAGAATTGTCAATAACCTATAGCTATGAAACTTGGCGTCTTGGCGTGATAAATTATCAGATTATGTACATGGATCTATTTTCATGGACATGTGGATCCAAACTGCCGGACACATGTAGCTTTTCTTCTGGAATATACATTTTGAGGGGATTTTCGTTATGACCATTACCGTAAAATTAACCGGCCTCTTGGCGGGAGCCGCCGGATTCAGGGAAAAAACAATGGAAATAACCGCCGGCATGACCGCCGGAGATGTTTTTTCCGGACTTGCCCTGCCGGCAAGCGGGCAATGGAACAGGATCAGCGTAAACAACCGTCTGGCAGCAAAAAGCCAGGAATTACGGGACGGAGACACGATTCTGTTTTTCCCCATCGGCGGCGGCGGCTAAAGACCAATGAACCTTGATGAGTGGGATTGACAATACGTAAATTACGTGTTAAATCTGTAAGACAATATGACCGGTGTTGAGATGATAAAAAAACTTAAAAAGAGCGGATTTACCGTTATAAAAGTAAGTAAAGGCAGTCATTACCACATGGCAAAAGAGGACAGATATACCATTGTTCCGCATCATCACAAGGAGCTCGGCAAAGGGCTATATTGTCAAATATTAAGTGATGCAGGGTTAAAATAAAGGGGTAAGATATGAAAACAAAGTACACATATCCGGCAATATTTGAAAAAGAAGAGAAAGGCTATTTTGTAAATTTTCCGGACATTCATCCTTGTTATACGGAAGGGTCAACATTGGAAGAAGCAGCTGTCATGGCAAAGGACGTATTGGAAAGCAGGATTGAAGTAGCGTTGGAACAGGGGGAAACGCTTCCCATCCCCTCTGATATGGATACGTTAAAGGGTGACAGGATTATGCTGGTAGTTGCGGATGTTGAAAATATTAAATCCCAGACCCGCTTTGTCAAGAAAACATTATCTATACCATATTGGTTAAACGTTGCAGCGGAGAAAGAGCACATTAATTTTTCCGGTGTTCTTCAGGAAGCGTTAAAAGAGCGTCTTGCGGTAATTGATTGACCAAACTCCGCGTTTTTTTCGTCTCTTTGCGTGCTGGGTCTCAAGTTCGGAGACCTAGAGCTATTGCGCTGGACAACCGGAGCTTTTTAAAAGGGAATGGCGTTGAACCTGAACTCATTGAATAAGGCCCAGTGTTTACGAATGGCGGCCAACTCTTTGCGTCTCCGCGTGAGGGATCTTGGATTCTTAACTTGTTGACATTACTAAGTAACTCAAAAAAAGCCTCCCAGCAATTGGCTGAACGGCAATTGAGTGATTAATGATTTTGTGCATTTGGGGGAATTGGACAGATGTTCAAAATATCATTAAATATTTGCAAATTGCTGTCCGGAGTGAATTTTTTACACTTTTTCTGATAAAAATGCATTTTATCTTCCAAGGCAATAAAAGCAAACAAATTTGCCATTTCTTCATTGTCTTTAATGCCGTCCATTAGTTCTTTGTTTACGATATGTCCAAGTTCATGGGCTATGAGTATTCGTTTAGCGTTGTATGGAATCTTTAGGTATATGCCATTCTTTGGACATTCTTGCTGAAAGTTCATCGTCCATCTAAATTAAAAATCTCCAAGTCCCATTAAGGAATATTGCCAACTCATCGGTGTATTCATCATCAGGAGATAAAGAACTATCAGCATCTGAAGTGTCCAGAACCTGCATACATTTTCGAAGCAATTGTATACGCACCGATTTGTCTGTAATATTATGTTCTGTAAAAACTTCTTCAACTTGCTCTTCTTTCATTGAAATAAGCAGATCATCAATAATTTTATCAACTGTATATGAAGCTTCAATGATACTCATAAATTCCCCTCCCCTTTAGACAAAAAGTGAGTAAAATTGACACATTGCTCTTGGCAATCCTGAATCTCTCTTCTTCTTATTTCTAAAATATACTGTTTTTTCGGTTTGTACAAGAAAAAAAACCTCAAAAAAACCCCGCCGGATAGACGGGGTTCAGTTTCTTACCCAGTGGAGAAAACCGCAATTCAGTAATTACTTATGCTGCAAGGAATATGCGGTTTTCTCC
>JAIRRF010000278.1 GCA_031256115.1 Treponema sp. | reverse complement strand
GTTTTCCGGCGTTACGATATTCCGCCCCTTGGCATCGTTATAGGGTTCGGTATAGATCAGGTCTTCGGTGATCTCGCAAAGTTCCGGATTAATAAAACTTTTTACCAGGGCTTTCTTTTCTTTATGTTCCATCACTACATCGGTGGTATTAAGCAGGGTATTTACCATATATGTGGTAACGTCTTCGGCAAATTTGGGAAAGATTTGATGTTCCATCAGGGCGTAGCGCATAAGCCGGTGATCGGAAAGATCCTCCATCAGACAGGCGCACATCACCGTGTCGTACTTGAAAATTTTGGGAACCAGGCCGGGGGCATATTTGTCCTGGATTATGAGTATCTCCGATTCAATACGGTTCCTGTCGGTGGTGATCCGCATGGCCGCTGAAATACGAAGCTGTTCTCCGGCCTGCTTAACGATAATAGACTTGCCTTCGGACTTATCCCCGGATTTATCCGCTGATAAATCCGATTTTTCCACAGCCCTGAACACATAATTCAGGTTGCCGTCTCCTATTTCCTTAACGGTAACGGAAGCGTTAGCGGCAAAGTAATCGGGCAGCTGATCCCGAATGTATTCACAGATATCACCTTCTTTCATTAAAAAGTATTTGGAAAAACGAGACATGGTTCCTCCTTATTTTTTCCGTATCGAGTTCAGGGCCAGGGCAATCGCCAAGATAAGGCCCTTAAAGATATTAACCGTATAATAGGGAACCGAGGCCATGATAAGGCCGTTCTCCAGCAAGCCGATAAGCAAAGCCCCGGCCAAAGTGCCAAAGGCATTGGGCCGCCCTATTCCGGCCACGGAAATACCAATATGGGCCGCCGCCACTGCTCCCATAAGATAGGGAGCTCCGGAATTAATCTGGGCATTTCCTACCCGGGCGCCTACCAGAATACCCCCAATAGAGGCAAGCATTGCGCTAAATATATAGGCAATTACCCGGTATTTCTGTACGTTAATACCGGAAAGCCGGGCCGCTTCTATATTGGAACCAACCGCATACATATACCGGCCATGCTTGGTAAAAGTAAGAAAAAGAAAAGCCAGGAAAACCAAAACCAGCATTATAATGATGATCCAGGGTTCCCGCCCCATGGTACGAAGAAATGCCGGTACGGTGCCTGTGGCGGCAACTCCGTCGGGTCTGACCATGCGTTCATTAATTGATCCGCCTCCGGCATAGGTCATGGCCACCCCTTCAAACATAAACAATGTTGCCAGGGTAGCCAGCATATCAAATATTTTTAGTTTAACAATCAGAAAACCGTTAACCACCGCAACAATCATACAAATGGACAGGGTCAGGAAAATTGCCAGAAGGGTACCCGGTATGGTGGTTCCCATGGAAAACCAGATAAAGAAGGTCATACATACGGTATTGGACAAGGTGGCCGTTGAGCCCACCGAAAGATCAATTCCATTAACTGTCAAAGCAAAGGTCATTCCTGTGGCTACAATTGTTACGATACAGACAGCCCGGATAATGGTAATCATATTGGAAAGGGATCTGAAAAACGGCATGGACACAGAAAAAACAATAAGGAGAATTACAATAGTAAGCAGAACCCCCCACCTGGCAATAAAGTCGATAACCAATGCTTTTGTGTCCCGCCCTGGGGCTTTTACGCTCATTTTAGTTACCTCCGGTTGAATAGTAGAGCAGTTCCTTTTCATTGGACTCTGATACATTAACCTCTTTTACAATGCTGCCGTCATACATTATATAGGCCCTGTCGGCAATGGCCATAATCTCGGAAAATTCGCAGGAAGCATAGATGATGCCCTTACCCTGGGCGGCAAGATCTTCAATAAGCTTAAAGATATCATGTTTGGCCCCTACGTCTACCCCCTTGGTGGGTTCGTCAAAGATGTAAACTTCCGCATTGGACACAAGCCATTTACCCACAACCACTTTTTGCTGATTGCCGCCGGAAAGGTTGGCCAGGATCTGGCTTTCCGAAGGAGTTCTGATTCCCAGATCCTGTATCATTTTACCGGCAGCTTCAAGCTGGCGGCGTTTAACTACAAATTGAATCTTATTAAGGAATTTATACAGCGCCGCAATTGTGATATTGGCATACACCGGATCAACAACAATAACACCTTCTTTGCGCCGTTCCTCCGGAACCAGGGCAAGGCCGTATTGCACCGCCTGGAACGGGGAACGGGCCATAATATCTTTACCATTAAGTTTTACTGTTCCGGCAGAACTGCGGTAGGCGCCGAAAATGGTCTTGCAAAGCTCTGTTTTTCCCGCCCCTACAAGACCGGCAATTCCTACTATCTCGCCTCTTTTTACCTTTAGGTTTATTTTCTTAATCCGTTCATTTTCTTCGGTAAGGCCGTCCAGTTCCAGGACCACATCCCCAATGGGTACGTTTTTTTTCTCGTATACTTCGTCAAAGGTACGGCCCAGCATGTATTCTACAATCTGTTTGATGGTCAGATCAGGCGTTATGTTCATATCCTTAACCACCTGGGCATCCCGCATTATTGTAATATGCTCGCAAATTTCAAAAAGTTCCGCCAGGCGGTGCGAAATAAAAACAATCCCTACATTTTCTTCTTTGGCCAGGTAGCGTACTACCTTAAAAAGATTTTCCGTTTCCGTGTTGGAAAGGGGGGCCGTGGGCTCGTCAAGGACCAGGAATTTACAGCGTTCCCTGGCGGCGCTGGCCAGAAGCACCATTTGTTTTTCTGCCAGGCTTAAATCGGAGACCGGCCTCTTAACATCTATATCAACACCGAGCCGCCCAAGCGCTTCTTTGGCGGCGCTGCGTATAAAATTCCAGTTTACAAACTGTTTTTTTCCCATCTTGTTGACCAGCACATTGGTCATAATATTTTCCGCCGCCGAAAGGGTGGGAGTAAGGGCCACGTCCACTTCCTGATAGACTATTTCTATGCCCAGTTCCTTTGCGGCTTTGGGAGAACGGATTTCTACTTCTTTTCCATTAATTAAAACCTGGCCCGTATAGTGATTGTTTACCCCGGAAAGGACCTTCATAAGGCTTGATTTTCCGGCGCCATTGGCTCCCACCAAAGCATAGATCTTGCCGCTTTCCATATCAAAATCAACATTGGAAAGCGCCTTAACGCCGGGAAATTCTATTGAAATATCCCTCATGCTCAGGGTAGATTTTGTTTGCTGTTCCAAATTGCTACGCCTCGAAATTAACCGGGAATACCATATTCCCATATATTATCACACGAAGACGCAGGAGTTTGTAAAAAAACTTGCGAAGAGGTTCACGCAGAGACGCTCGTCCAGCACCTAAGGATTTAGGTGCTGGACTTAGGCGCAAAGAGTTGCTCAACATTTGAAGTTTTTATGCATTCTTCTTGTTTTTTTCTTGAAAATCTAGAAAAAAATAGGCAAAAGAATGATCTTCAACTCCAAATCAAGCGTCTCCATTCATGGCGCTTCCTCCGCGATCTCCTAAGCAATCCACAGAGTGGATTGCGCTTTGCGTGAGAAAATTCCGGAAAATGCTTTTCCTACAAACTCCCGCGTCTTTGCGTGAGGTATTATGGGAACGGTGTAAAGCTTTAGCTGTTTCATAATACCAAATTGCCGGCTCTACTTTCTGGCAGCGGCTTTTATCTCAGCCATCCAGCCAAAACGATCCCATACGCCTTGTTCCTGGCCCCAACCGGGTACCACAGTAACAACATTGGTCATATTAATAGAAGAATTAAGCTGGGTTGTCTTGACTCCCTGGGCAGGCAGATCGTAGGTATCCGGGGTTGATTCACCGGCAAACTTGGCTGCCAGAAGCCTCATATTGGAAATACCGATAAGCTTGGGATCCACCGCGGCGGTTGAAACCCAGATATCGGGATATTGAAGCATCAAGTTGATGTCGTCATTTGAAATGTCGATGGACATAATCAAAATATCCTTGCGTCCCGCGTCATTCAGAGCGTCAAGACAGCCCTTGGCCAGTTCGTCATAGGAACCCCAAACGGCGTCCACTGTACCGGGCTGATACCGGGGGAGCAGGGCGGCAAAGGAGTCCTGGGTACCGCCCCGGGGGTTGGAATAATCCACCGGGCCTACCAATGCTACCTCGGTTATTTTACCTTCGTTTACATAGCGGTCATAAATTATCTGGCGCCGATCCAGAGGAGGAATACCGGGGCCCATCCAGGCCCGGATCACCTTGATAGGCTGACGGGAAGCGGGGAAGTTATCAACAATGGAAGAAAGAGAAAGTTCCGCCAAATCATAGTCTTCCTGGGCTGTACTGGTAACACCGGTAAGAATGGTTCCGTTAGGATCGCCGTTCAGGTAGGGGACGGAGTCAAAGGTTACGACCTTCATTCCCTTGTCCACCGCCGGTTTCAACGCATCGTAGGTATAACCGGCTTCCCCGTGGGAAAGAATAATACCGGCATAATCCCGTTGAATAACCTGGGCTATGGTTTCCTGACATTTGGCATTGTCTCCGTTGGTAACAAATGTGTCAACAACAAAGCCAAGAGCCGTCCCTTCGGAAACACAGCCGTCCAGGAACTGCTGGGTATGGTCGCCGGGATTAAGATTCCGGATAACGGCTATCTTAATTACCCCATTTGAAAATTTTAATTGATCGGGAAAATACTGCTTGTACAGTTTATCCAGGTCCGCATTGCCGGTGCCTGCTGACTTTGATCCCCCCCCGCAGCCGGCAAGGGCAAGCACCAGAATCACCAATAGGGTGATTCCTAATAGTTTTTTCATGGTCTTCTCCTTAACATAATATTGAAACAGGTTTTCCATTTCGTAATTGTATGATAATAGTTAAAAAAAGAAGTTGTCAACTAAAAAACATCAGATATTATCATTTTTTGGGGAAAAGAACAGGAAAAAATGTTGATTTCTGTTGAAAAACGTTATAATTCGTTATATTCTGTTATAGTCAGGCCATACAGTGAAACGGTTACCATACGTCCGCCGACAGGCGATTCTAGATCACCTGAAAGAAGTTGACTTAGTTGACATTAACTCATTGCAGAAACAATTTGCCGTCTCATACATGACTATTCACCGGGACATAGATATTCTGGAGATGCAGGGGGATGTTTCCCGGATTTATGGCGGAGTAAAAATCCAGAATAACAGAGGTATCCATGATCTTCCCATTGAAGAGCGGTTTAAAAATAATATTGAAAGCAAGACTGCCATTGCCAAAAAAGCCGTTGATTTTGTAAAAAATGGCGATGTAATCGGCCTGGATGCCAGTACCACAGCATTACAGATGTGTAATTTCCTGTTAGATATGGAAATAACAGTAGTCACCAACAGCATTCATGCGGCATTACAACTTTCCAACTCCCAGACCGTTAATACCTTACTGTATGGAGGTATAGTTAGGAAGTCCGCCCTGACTCTGGTGGGGCCCATGATTTATAATTTTGAGAATTTCTTTAACCTTACAAGGAGTTTTATTTCCGCCAAGTCTCTGTGTGCAAAAGGGGGTCTTTCGGATATTACATTGGAGGAGTCGGAAGTAAAAAAAAGTTTAATCCGGCGTTCCAAAGAAGTGTTTGTCCTGGCAGATCACACCAAGATTGATACAACATCTACCTATACGGTCTGCAATGCAGATTCTATTGACTATATTATTGTGGATAGCCAATCTGCATTAAGGCATGAACAACTGGAATCCCTGGCAGAGGCGGAAAAAACCGGAACAAAGATTGTTTTTGCCGACGATTAACTCAGCTTTTTCAACACCATCTGTACTATGGCTTCTATATCTGCGGTATTTACGGCCGTAGTTCCTGCCGCTGAAGGCTGGGCTTTTCCTTCGGCGCCGGGAATTTCTTGATTTACCCCCACATCGGTAAGGTTGCTTGCTTTCGCGGCACAACAGGGAGGCAGACCCCCGGTGCTTATACCAAGCTTCTCCCGGATTTTAACAAGTTCCTGAACCTGTTCACAACTAAGCACATTGGCCTTGCCGATTATGTTCCCCGTATACATGAGGATCATTGCATAGTGTTCCAGCGCTTCCAGCCTGTACCATGCTTCCATAAGGCTTTCACCCCAGGTCAAAGCTCCGTGGTTGGCCAGAAGCAGAGCATTGTAATCATTACAATAGGGCGCCACCGAATCGGGAATTCCCTGGGAACCGGGAGCTTCGTAATGCACCACCGGTACTGTCCCCAGGTTTACCAGGGCTTCGGGATATATGGCTTTGTCCAGGCTTATTCCGGCAATGGCAAAGGAAGTGGAAACCGGCGGATGGGCGTGGCAGACTCCCTGAACCCCGGGGTTTTCCCGGTAAATCCGCAGGTGCATTTTTATTTCCGAAGAAGGCTTTAATGCACCCTGTTGAAGTACCTTACCGTCCAGGTTCATCTTGACCAGTTCTTCCGTTTTCATATAACCCTTGGAAACCCCCGTGGGAGTAGCCCAGATTGTATCAGGCCCCGTCTTGCAGGTAATGTTTCCGTCATTGGCGGCTATATAATGCCTATTGTACATTCTCCGGCCAATATCAAGGATCAATTCTTTTGCCGCAAAATCATTAAGGTACTTCATGTTCTTACTATACATACCCAGTAGAAGGGGTGCAAGCTAACTGAACGCATTGTCATCAAAGCTTTTTTCTACGGACACTTCTGGTGTCGCTTTTCTTTACGCATGTCATGCGGACCTTTGGTCCGCGAGTGCAAGGAAATTATTATAGGTGCCGCCATTAGGCGGCTTGTACATGCGCCTCCGGTAAAACAGAGACCCCCTGCAAGGCGCATACATTCCGTATATTCTTCATGGGCAAATTCCACATCTCTGTAATAGATTTTGGTGCCAATGTGTTCATTTCCAATTGTAAAAGCTAATACCGGGTAAGAAAACCTCATTTACCGTATTTGCGTACGGGTGTTCCTGGGCATACAGTAAGCGGCCTTCTGGCAATATAAGTCCCGGCTGTTTTTGGGAGATAATTTGGATACAGCCGAATCTTAATCCGATGGAGCACATCATTAATACTTGTCTTGACAATCATACTGATTCCTTTGCCTGATCTCTTGAGAGACCAGGACTTTTTGAGATTTTTTTAGAGGGTGTCCGAAAAGTTTTGGAAACTTGT
>JAIRRF010000266.1 GCA_031256115.1 Treponema sp. | reverse complement strand
GCTTGAAAGTATATTCGGGAAATCAGCTTCATCGGAAAACCCCAGCATACGGCGGAATTCCTTCGACCAGGTAAATTGATTTTCCGGGTTAACAGGGTCTCCCTCTACAACGTCCATATCCCACAGGGCAATGCCCAGTGCATCGCTGGTAAGCGTGTATTTCATTAAGGAGTATTCTGTGGCGGCCTCTAAATTGCCAAACACCCTGCGCAGCAGGCGGACGGCCTCTTGTTCCTCGGTTGACAAGTTGTCTATGTCAAAGTCGGTATTGATATTATGGGTTTTACCGGCATCGGCAAGCCGTTCCAATTCGTTTAACAGTCCTTTAATATGCCTGGAATCCGAGCTCATTGGTATCCTCTACGTATGATTATATACAGGCATAATAGGCATAGCAAGTTTTGCTTACCAAGTTTGCTTGCCAGGTTTTGCCTAGAGTTCCAGCACATAAACCTTGCTGTTCCTTTCCGGGTTGTAAAATTTTCTTCGTTCTTCCGGCAGGGTTTCAGGTGTGCTTTCCGTAAATCCCAATGTTTCAAACCAGTCATGGCTTTGGGTGGTAAGGACGAAAACCCGGCTTAAGCTTTCTTTGGATGCCTGGTTAACAAGAAATCTGACAATACGGCTTCCCAAACCCATGTCGGCATAAGCGCCGTCTACGGCAATTGCGGCTATTTCTCCCTGCTTTTCCCATTTGTGAAGGGCCCCGCAGGCATGGGCCTGTCCGTCGATACCGAATACCCAATAATCCTCTTTCTTTTCCTGGATATCCTCAACACTCCGCCGGATAAGGATCCCCTGCCGCATAAGGGGTTCCATTATACGTAAAATATCCGGAATGTCCTGGGTTTCCAGGGGCCGGATTGATTCGTATTCATCGGTATATATCATTGTTCCCGCACCCTGGTTGGAAAAGAGTTCCCGAAGAACGGCCCCTTCTTCCCGGCCGTTGATAATGTGGACCCGCTCCACTCCTGCTTTGGAAGCTGCCAGGGCAAGACGAAGATCCGGCAAGGCACCGGGATCTTTGTTCAGTTCCAGGATTGTTTCCGCCTCTTTTGGGGTTAAGCGCAGGTTTTTAACATTATTCTGACCGGCGGGTATTTCCGCCGATACGATAAACAATTTTATTGCCCCCAGGGCGCCCGCAGCAGCCAAAGCAATTTCGCCGCTGGGTACATTGTAGGGTTTTCCTGAGGCGCTCCAGCCGATACAGGGAAGAATAGCCGCCATTTTTAAATCCAGTACTTTTCCGATGGGTTTAACCAGGATTTTTTCTACCCTGCCCGTATGTTCCATATCCTGGCCGTTTAATACACCCAGACCCCGGGCCCGGACAAAGTTGCCGATTACCGAATCGCAGTGATTAGCCGAAAGGGCCGTCATAAACCGGGCGGCCCCATGGAAGGCGGCCATTTCTACAAAGGGCATGGCCCTGGCATCGGTAATTCGGATAGAATTGTGGTTTTCTGAATTAATATACCGGGACCTAATACCGTATTCCGTCAAAACCGAGTCGATCCATTCCTTGGCCCCGGGGACTATCACTATCCGGAAACCTGTCTGTGCCAGCAGAGCCAGATCCTTTACCAGAGAAGGAAAAGCCGGTTCGGCGGTAACGGGAAAATCGATCTTGAACACCATGGTGGAACCGGCGAAACGGCTCTGGTAGTGAAAAGCTTCCCGGACAAGATCCATTTCTGGGTTCATGGGGATAGTATACAAATAATCTGTATTAAATTCAGCAAAAGGACATCCGGGTGTTACTAATTATCAAGGAGGCGCACATAGAAAAATGACTCAAAGATTGCCCATGAATCATATTTCGACCCAAATAAACCTGACGGGGGCATATTGCCTTTCCGGTGGCTAGATGATCATGGCAGTTTACTACGGACACCTTGGTGTCGCTTTTCTTTAACATGTCATGCGCCCCCGGCAAGGCAATATGCCCCCTTCCGGGAAAATGCACTCAGAATATGCCTACAAAACACCATCGACTTTTCCAGGTGCGCCTCCAATTTACCCAAGAACACCCGGATGCCGCTTTGCCGGATTTAATGCAGTTATTTACCTTAGTGCGGGATACTTTAAAAATATGGGCAATCCTACATTCCCGCCGCAAACCGCAAAGCATAAGTTTCCCCGACGCTCTGTTTCCCTAATGCCTCAATCCGGCTAAGCTCCACAGACAAGGCCCCGTTATCATTGGTGATTTTCCCATACACCAATAAAGGCCGCTGGTCAAAAAGAAATTTGTTATAGCGGTCATACACTTTCGGAAAAATAACCGTTTCATATAAAGCCGTTTCATCTTCCAAACTCAAAAAACTCATGGTCAGTCCGTCCTTGGTCCAAACGTCTTTTTGCGTTACAGGCCAACCCACCATTTTTACGGACTGTCCGGCATATTTATCAATATGCAAAGCTTTTATCCGGTATTTTACCGCCATAATGTCATCTTTCCACAAATAAAGAGGATGGGTTTTCCGAAGGAAGCCCAATGCCCTGTATTCTTCCCATAAGTTGTTATCGTTATGGACAAATTTTTCCAAATGTGCAGCATCTGGGATCGGCATGGATGCCGCTTCCTTTCTAGAAGTTACATGCATAAATTTACCGTTAAACAAAGGCGAAGGCTCCGCTGCAAATAACTCCCCATTCCTGATTCCCGATTCCTCGTTTCTGTTTGATAACAAGCGCCTTGCCTGGAGAGGACGTGAAAGGCCGCCAGCTATGCTGTCAAATACTCCGGCAGGGCATAAAGCGATAATATCATCACGATTAAGTTTTACCCTCTTTGAAAAATCATCCAGAGAAGTAAAATCCCCTCTCCGTTCCCGCTCCTCTATAACAGCCTTTGCCCCGGATACGGAAAGCCCCTTTATCGCCATCAACCCTATGTATACAGTCCCCTTATATACTCCGCCTGGAACCCTGTGAGGCTCGATAGAGCCGGGGTTCCTTTCCGTATTGCTTTTTCCGAAATACTTCCAACGTGAGATATTTATATCCGGCCCTTCTGTCATTAAAAGCATACGGCGTATTTCCGCAATATAGGCATGGGGCCTGTAATACCCGCCCTGATTGGAAAGAACCGCCGCCATGAATTCAGCCGGATGGTGAACCCTTAAATATGCGGATTGAAAAGAAACCATCGCATAAGAAGCCGAGTGCGGCTTACAAAAACTATAGCCGTCAAAAGAAAGCATCATTTCCCAAATCTTTTGTATAGTTTCGTTACTAACATTATTATTTCGGCAGCCCTCAAAAAACCGGTTTTGGTATACAGGCAGTTTTGTACCGCCCATTTTTTTCGCAATCACTTTACGCAGCTTGTCGGCATCGGCCTCATTAAATCCGGCCAAAGCCACAGCAGTTTTTGATACGTCCTCCTGATAACATAAGATGCCGTATGTTTCATCCAGTATTTTTTCAAGCAACGGGTGAAGCGGCTCCCATTTACCGCCTTTAAGCCGCCGGACATATTCATTTATAAATTTATTTGCCGCAGGACGTATTATTGAAGAATGAATGACAATGTGTTCAAAATCTCCTCTATTAGTCTTTTTTTGTAATTGCCGCATAGCCGGACTTTCGATATAAAAAACTCCAATGCTGTCCCCCCGCGCCAAAGCCGCAATCGTCCCCTCATCATCAACCGCCCTGTTTAACTTTAATAATATATCTTCTTCCCCTGTTCCTGATTCCTCATTCCCAATTCCCAATTGTTTCACAGTGTCCCGGATAACCGCCAAACTTCTATTGCCCAATAAATCAATTTTAACAAACCCCGCCGCTTCCGTTCCTTCTTTTTCCCATGCTAAAAGCGGATAACCCTCTGCCGATTTTTCTATAGGAGCATACCGCCAAACCGGGTCAGGGGTAATTACCACACCCCCGCAGTGCATACCAAGTCCCCTGGGTAATCCTTCTATCTTTGCGGCTATACAGAATATCTCCTTCCATAAGGGATCCGCAGGATACCGGGGATCCGCAGGATACCGGGGATCTTCTTTAATTCCTGATTCCTCATTTCTCATTTCTAATTGTCTTTCCGTTTGCGTTATTTCAGCGTCCCCAAAGCCGTAAGTCTTCGCAGTTTCCATTAATGCCGATCTGTAACGGAACATATTATGATTGGCTACCCTTGCACAATGGTCAGGCCCAAACTTTTCAATAACTTTCTTTATCAGTTCATCTCTTTCGTCCCATGCAAAATCAATGTCTAAATCAGGCGGGTCAGGCCGGGCCGGATTAAGAAAACGTTCAAAATAAAGATTGTGCCGCAGCGGATCAACATTGGTAATACCCAGGCCGTATGACACAATGGAAGCCGCCCCGGAACCACGGCCACAAGTGCGCTGTTTTCCACAGGAAAGCTCAGCCATACGTACAATATCGTCAATGGTCAGGAAATATGAGGAAAACCCCTTTTCTTCAATAATGCCCAATTCAAAATCTATCCGTCCGACTTCGCCGTCTCCCAATTCGCCGTATCGGGCAGCATTTCCCTGATACACCCGCCGCCGCAGTTCATCACCCGCAGAAAGGCCGTCAGTCTTGTATCCGGGGAAAATCCAGCCGTCAAATAATTCGTTGAAAGTACAAATAGCCGCTATTTCTTTGGTTCCCCTGACTGCCTCCGGCCATGCCGCCAGCTTGCGGAGATTTTCTTTTGAAGAACGTAAAATGCTTTCTTTATCGGCGGTATCTCCCTGCCCTAAATTACCTATGGTTTTCAACAGCCCTATTGCGCGTAACACACGATGAACCGCAAAATCCCCAGGTTCAAGAAGCAGAGAATTATCTATAAATGCCAGAGAAACAGAAAGCCTCCGGCAAAGGCCGCCGGCCAGGCCTATGACCCTAAGGTCAGAAGGAGTAATGGCTGCATACAGATACTTTACCCGACCATGCAGATATTCCAGAACCGCTTCATCAGAAGAAGCCAGCACCAGCCCCAAAGAGTTTTCCCTCAATTGCGGCAAGTAATCAAAATTATCTTTGTCCTTGTTCCGCAGGGTAAGCAATTCACATAATCTTGCAAACCCAGTCCTGTTCTCGACAAAGCAATATACCACATTCCTGATTCCTGATTTCTCATTTTTTAAAGCTGCCCCAATGATGGGCCGTATATTCCGTTCTTTCGCCGCTTCCAAAAAGCCATGCACCCCGTACAGATTATTCAAATCGCAAATCGAAACTGTTTTTATGCCGAATGAAGCCGCCCTGTCAAGCAATACTTCCGGCTTGTGTACACCGTAGAGCAGGGAATAACAAGAAATCAACCCCAATCTGATATTCATAAACAAATCCTTATTGATTTAGCTGGAGTTTTGGCGCAGACAAAACTCCATAGCCTAAAGTCGGCATGGAAGCCGATTGTAAGCAAATGCCCCTTGTAATTTTTCCTGTCCCATAACGATTTTGAATTTTATCTACCGCTTCCTGTAAATGACGGTTTTTAATTTCTTTTTCCGGTTCAAATAAATCCGGTTGATAACACAAATGAGCTAAATCTTCAAAAGATAAACCGATAGACCGTATTCTGATACGGCGGTTTACCGTCTTTTGGTAAAGACCATAAGCTGTTGCCATTATTTCACTGTCAGTTACCAGAAGTCTTTTTGTTTTTACTGTGCTCTGTACTTCAATGCCATCGCTGTAAATTACCGCAAGCCGGAGTGTACACAATCCTGATTTCTCATTTCTCATTTTTAAGCCGCCGTTTTCACACAGAGTTTCAATTGCCCCACGGATAGCCGTATCATCAATGACATCCTCGTTAAAATCTGCCTGTTGCGTTATACGCTGTTTTCCGCTTTCTTCCTTTACACGGCTTCCGTCTATCCCCTGTGCCATGCTCCTAAGAAGCGGCCCCCTCTTGCCGAACAGGGCAAGGGCTTCCGGCACTGTTAAAGCGGCAATTTCCCCAATCTCCCTCATGCCGGTTACAGCCGCCGTCCGCAAAAGCCCCGGTCCCATGCCCGGTAATATCCGTATATCCTGATGGGATAAAAATTCCGCTTCCGTTCCGTTCTGAACCTGTATCAATCCGGTAGGCCGTATTGTCCGTGTCGCCACTTTTGACACCAGTTTGTTACTTGCAACAGCCGCCGCCGGCCTTATGCTGGTTTGTTCCAAAATTTCCCGCAGCATACGGCTGGAGCAATCGGCAGGAGGGCCAAAGCAATAAGTAGTTCCTGTAATGTCCAGATACAAATTTCCTGCACAGTCATTTTCCCAAACAGGCGCATAACAAGCCGCCACCTTTTCAAGTTCTTTGTTCATTGCCTCATAAGCCGGAATGTCCGGGGGGAGTATGGTCAAGTTTTTTTCTCGCCTTTCAGCAACGGCAAGAGCCATGCCCGGCGTAATCCCTGCCCTTATTGCTTCCGGAGAACAGTCCAGGACAAGGGTACGGCGGCATGGAGGCCGCCGCAGAGAAACAGGCCTGTTTGTGCAGCAAACAGGATCGGCACGGATATCGCCGCCTGCACCCGCAATCACATAGGGCCGCCCCCGGAGGCTCCTGTCTTTGGCTGCCGCCACCGCCGCCTTAAAACCGACAATGTTAAGATGACAAACCATTTTTATTTCTATTTAATATTTTCGTTAGTGTTTGTGCGTTTCTGGCAGCCTTTCCAAAAGCGTGATTGTTAAAGTACACCAGTATTCGTTTGGCCTGTTCGGCAATCCGTTGAATACGGTCCGCCCATGCTTCAATCTCCTTGTCCGAGTATAAATAGTTGTACTGTTCATAGGCATCAGAACCCCACCACGCTTCTTTATTGCGTCCATGAAGCCGGATATAAGCCATCGGAGCCGTAACCACGTCCATTAACGGGGGAAGCCCCTTTAGTTCCGGCATATCAAGAGAGACCAGCGGTATGTTCCGCTTTTTCATACCCTCAATGACTTTCCCGGTATACCAGTCCGATTTTCTGAATTCCACCGCCGCCGGAACGTCCTTAAAGTATTTCAGTAGTTTATCTAAATACGTCCTGTTTTCAGGGGTATAGTGGAAAGAGTAGGGAAACTGGAACAATACCGCCTCAAGCCGCTTTTCCCCAAGCATAGGTTCCAATGCGGCAAGGTAGGTTTTTGCTTCATTTTCCCATTTAAAA
>JAIRRF010000264.1 GCA_031256115.1 Treponema sp. | reverse complement strand
AAAATTGAGTCCACGCCCCTGGAAGACAGCTCCAAGGCAGGCGATGTCCTGGAAAACTGCCATGTGGACGGAATCCTGATACCAGGCGGTTTTGGCCAACGGGGAATTAACGGCATGGTTAATGCTTCCCGCTGGGCAAGAGAAAAGAAAATTCCCTATTTTGGGATATGTTTAGGGCTGCAGGTAATGGTAATTGACTGGGCAAGGCATGTGTTGGGCTGGGAAGATGCGGATTCATTGGAATTCAACCAGGATACCAGGCATCCGGTTATCAGCCTGCCGGAAGATCAGATGGATCTGAAGAACTACGGCGGCAATATGAGGCTGGGAAAGGGAGACAGCATGGCGGAACCGGACACCTTGATTTTAAAAGCATACGGATACCGCAATTTTTCGGAACGGCACCGCCACCGTTATGAATTCTCCAATGCCCGCCGGAAAGAAATAAGTGATTCGGGCCTGATACTTGCGGCATTTACTCCGGACGGCGCCCTGGTTGAAAGCGTAGAATGGCCGGATCATCCCTGGGGAATGGGAGTCCAGTTCCACCCGGAATTTAAATCAAAACCAACCGCCGCTCATCCCCTGTTCAGAGACTTTATTGCTGCGGCAAAGAAAAAACACGCGGGCTAAGCCCGACAAACTCCATGGAGGCGGTTTGTACATGAAAATCAAAAACCATTTGTTTATTATCTTTGCTATCATTCTGATGGCATGTTCCTTTCCCTACGATCCGGTTGTCGATAATGACCATGAGCCGAACCTGATTATGGAAAATGTCGAATATGTCCGTATGGCAAACGGAAACCCGGAAATCCGGATAATCGCCCAGGAAGTCCGCCAATACGAAGCAAAACATACCATGGAACTGGATGATTTTACCTTTGAACAGTTCAATGCCGCCCCGGCGGGGCTGGAAAGAATCCCCGATATTAATGCCCGGGGCAAGGCTAAGGCGGCGCATCTGGAAACCGATACGGGTAATGCTTTTTTACGGGGAGAAATAAATATTGAAGTAGTTTCCGAGGATATGACCCTGGAAACTGAGGAATTTTCCTGGCAGAACGAAGAACGGATAATAAATGCCCCGGGAACAGTAAATATCACCCGATCCGATGGAACCACCCTGACAGGAACAGGGTTTTCCGCAGATGTCCGAACCCGAAGCTGGGAAATTGAATCCGGTGTGGAAGGATCCATAGTGGAAGAATCGGAAGATCAATAATCATATTTTACCGCGGGCTTTTTTTGGATTCCAGTCTTTATAAAAATCAATCTTCCCAAATAATTCCATTGCCTCCTTTCTTCTTCTATTTTGGATAAATTCTTCCAAGGCCAAATTAACGGTTTCTTTTTTTGTTCTTAATCCGCCAATACTTAAGGCAGAAGCCAATAACTCGTCATTTATTGCAAGATTTGTTGCCATACTTCGCGCCCCCAATTAGCTTTTACACATAATTATGTGTAAAAACAAGGTGTCTTTTGCTAAACGAAGGGTAAATTTTGCATAAACGGTGAAAATTACACGTTTTTTTTAAATTTTTTGTTACCTTATACATACATTGAATGTTTGATTCGTGTAGGCAAAATCTGTCTATTATTTTAAGAATTTCGTACCAAAAAGGACGAAAAGGAGTTTCTTATGAAGAAAACAATTAAAATGGTCGGGATTACCGCCCTGGTTGCTGTAATCGGGTTTACAATGGCAGCCTGTTCTTCTCCTTCCGGCGGGGGGGGGGGTGACCCGGCTTCCCGTGCTTTTACTATATCAGGATCGTTTAGTAATTCTAAGACAGGCAATAATTCAAATTTTCAACTGAAAAGTGATGCCGCTAACTCAGGCTTGTCCATGCTCAGGGCGGTGAGCAGCTCCAGTTATGCGATTTCAGGAAGACTTCAGGACGACCAGGTAATCTTTCTGCTCAAAGGTACTTATGATCCCATTACCGGGGGTTTTATAGCTTCCGCCGCTGCAACCAACTTTCGCTATACCATCGATGGAAATGTAACTACAGCCGGTGCACTTCAGAACGCCACGGCCACTTTGGCGGTAAATAATGGCTCAAATATTTGGGATACATTTATATTTGGCGTAACTCCCGGAACAGTAGACGACATCGGAAATCCAACGGTAATCGCTGATACTTCCAATTTAATACCGGACTTTGCCCAGGGTTGGTGGAAAGGTACCGGAAATTCAGCCGGAGACTCTTGCCTTGTCAGCTCTACCAGTTTTAAAAATTACTGGGGTGATGGTGGTTCTACTGATACTTCAAATGTAGTGACGGTTTCGGGATCAGGTACAGAATATATCGTCATTATCGCATATAAGGATTATCTTACTAATAGCACTGTTTTTGAAAAAAGCAGGTTTGTGTTCTCGAGTGATTTTAGCAAAGTTACCTATTATTGGACCTATAATGACAATTATTTTGATGGGTCATTTTCAGATTTTGCATCAGCCAATAGTTCCTCTAATTGGATTCCAGCTTCATACGCCGGTTCCTACACCCGGTAGCCGGGACGTAAACAAAAGGTACCAGGTGTCCGAACAGATTTTTCAAACTTTTCGGACA
>JAIRRF010000230.1 GCA_031256115.1 Treponema sp. | reverse complement strand
AACCGGGCCCTTACGGGATTGCAAAATGCATCTGAACAGAATGTCATGGCGGAACCTGCGGCTGGGCGGAGGGGTAATTGCCGTCTGCTCAAAAAAAAGCTCTTTCCGCCGGCTGGCCGGGCTATCTTTGAAATGGAATTCTTAAAGCTAAGCGACGATGTCTTTGATGTGGACTTTCACTATTGCCCGCTGGTTTCTGCCTGGCAAAAGCAAGGCTGCTCCGATAAGGAAATAGACCAGTTATGCGACTGGGCCATGGAAGGCGACCGGGGTATTGCGGAAGCTTTTGGCTGCGAACTGGAACTAAAGAAAACCATCGCTAAAGGGGACGAACTTTGCCAAATCCGGTTCAGACGGAAATTATAGAACGATAACAGCGGCGGGTTATGATGACATTTTTGTACGAAACTCACCTCCATACCAGTCAGGCCAGCGCCTGTAGTGTTTCACGGGGGGCAGAGTATGTCCGGGTTTACAGGGATCTGGGTTTTACCGGAATAATGGTAACGGATCATTTTTTTAACAGCAACACTGCATTTGACCGCCGTAAAAGCTGGTCAGAATGGGTTAAGGGTTTTTGTTCCGGTTACGAGGATGCCCGGAACGAAGGAGAAAAGCGGGGAGTGAATGTTTTTTTTGGCTGGGAAGAAACTTTTGACGGCGATGATTTTCTGATTTACGGCCTGGATAAAACATGGCTTCTGGAACATCCAGAAATGATCCGCTGGACCAGGGAAGAACAGTTCCGGGAAGTCCGCCGTTATGGGGGCTGTGTGGTTCATGCACATCCGTTTAGACAGCATAGTTATATCAGTACATTGCGGCTTTCTCCCTGCTTTATTGATGCTGTGGAGGCTGCCAATGCGGGAAACAGCGAAGCAATCTACGATGCCCAGGCTCTGGAGTATGCCCGCCTTCTGGGTCTTCCCGCCGTGGCCGGTTCGGACACCCATAGTGTGGATAGAATTGGGAGGAACAACGGGCCTTATGGCATCGAGATTGGAATAAAACTTTCTTCCATAAATGATTATGTCTCTTTTATCCTTAACAAACAGCAAGCAGTTCTGCATATTCCTTCGGGCCGCTGCGAGTTTCAAAATTTTGACGGAGATAAGCCTCTTTCCCTTAAAACAGAAATAGGATACAAAAGGGGTAAAACTACCGGCCGACGGTGGATGAGTTTTAATGAAGTGGCAGACAGTCTGAAAAATCATCATAAGAAGGCAGGATGATAAACAAAAAACTCAATGTGGGCATACTCTGCGGCGGGAAATCCGCTGAACATGAAGTGTCTCTGCAATCGGCAAGAAATATCTTTGAAGCCATTGATCGGGAAAGATTTAATCCCATTTTAATTGGAATTGATAAAAGCGGAGCGTGGTTTTATGGTTCCCATACGAAGGCGGAAGATTTTATCGATCATGTTGATGATCCGGCAAAGATCAGCCTGAGTTCTAACAGCAACGAAGTTCTGCTCCGTATAGCAAGCTCCGGGCAGCTTTCCATGCCGGAGGATCCGGCCCGGTTAATTCATCTCGATGTGATCTTTCCTATTCTCCATGGCCCTTTTGGCGAAGACGGCACTGTCCAGGGCCTTTTAAAACTGGCGGATATTCCTTTTGTGGGATCCGGTGTGCTTGGTTCTGCCGCAGGGATGGACAAGGATGTGATGAAAAGACTCCTAAGAGACAGCAGCATACCGATAGGAAAATTTCTTGTCTTTAGAGAATGGGAAGCTGTTCCTGCCTTTAAGGATATAATGGCAATATTGGGTAATCCTGTGTTTGTTAAACCCGCCAACATGGGGTCCAGTGTTGGTGTAAGTAAAGTTCCGGATGAAGAAAGCTTTATGGCGGCTGTAAACGAAGCCTTTAAGTACGATACCAAGATAATACTGGAAGAAAATATTCCCGGCAGGGAAATAGAATGTTCTGTTCTGGGAAACGAAGATCCCCAGGCTTCCCTTCCCGGGGAAGTCAAGGCGGCAAGAGAATTTTATTCCTACGAAGCCAAATACATCGATGCCGACGGGGCTGTTCTGGAGATTCCCGCCAAACTTGGTGATGAAAAGATCCGGGAAATTCAATCTCTTGCCATGAGAACCTTTCAGGTTCTTGAATGTTCAGGTCTGTCCCGGGTTGATTTTTTTCTGAAAGAAGACGGTTCTGTATTGGTAAACGAAATTAACACCATGCCGGGTTTTACCAAGATCAGCATGTACCCAAAGCTCTGGGAAAAAAGCGGCATAGGCTACACGGAGCTAATCACCAGGTTAATAGAACTGGCCATAGCAAAGTTTGAAAAAGAAAAAAAATTGAAGACTACGTATGGATAAATCCCATACATAAGTTCCAGGCGACTGGCTTTGCCTGACCACCCGACTTGACAAATCCCGTAATACCATATATTTTTTAATTGTATATTTCAAAGGAAGCAAGGAACCTGCGGATTCTGCAATCCGATGGTTCCGGGGTGAAAATCCCCCGCTATCCCGTAACTGTGATTGGGAAAATTCTGCCAGGAAACCAAGGGTTTCTCTTTGGTTTCAAGCGGTCACTGGGCTTTTGTCTGGGAAGACCGGCGGAATGGCCGTTATTCGATGCAATGCATCATAACAGCAGCCCATAAGCCAGGAAACTTTGGTATACGGCGGCCTTGTTTGGGCCGAACATTTTTTCTTAGCTTCGAGGAAGAGCCTGAGAAAAACCGCTTATTAAATCCGGTTTTTTAAAAGATCACAGGCCCTTAGAGGGGGTATCTGTGTCCGCAGGCTTCTTTTCTACGGAAAAGGAGTTTCTATGTTTACTTTTTCACTAAAAAAGAGCTTTCTAAAAAGGGCAGTTTGCATGGGTTTGGCTGTTTGTCTTTTGGCAGTGTTTCTTACAGGCTGTAATAATGGCACGATAGATGATGATGTAAACAAACCGGGAACCCTGCCGGTCATCCTCGTGGGGAAATGGGCCAATTATGATGAGTACATCATTAAAACAGAAATTATTGAAGGCAAAGAAGAGCATACTATTGGATATTTGATGAATGATGACGAATGGCCTTTTGAGTATAAAGGAACAATTCGTTTTGTATCAAATTACAACAGTAGTTCCGGAATCATTATCATCGAATATACTAATAACCTTTTTTCTGATCCGAATAAACCTTTTACCGGTATCTATTACCGGGACTTGACAAGCACCACAGTCAAACTGGCAAATGCCATTAATCTTAATGATAATTACAGTTCCGCCGACACTGCAACTCTGGAAGAAGCAATCAAGAAATTTACCCTTGGAAGAATGGGAAATTATATTGATTGGAGTGTAGTCACACCCTATAACAAGGTACCCTAGTGACTAAACCCGGCAAACTCCCTGTCATGGCTCTGTTTCTCGCAGTCCTTATCCCCTGGGGGAATGTTTTCCCTCAGGGGCGGGTGGGACACCCACATGAATACGATGACGATGATTTATGGGACTATGAACTTCCATTAATGGAAGGTGAAGGGATCACCATTGTTGGAAGCAAGAGTACGACCCAACAGATGGAAATCATTGATCGGGAGACTATCGAAAAGACCCATGCGCCGGATCTTCCTTCCCTTTTGGAAGAAGCCGCCGGTCTGGGAATAACCCGATACGGTCCATACGGCAACAGGACAGACGTGAATATCCGGGGATTCAACACAAAGCGTACTGCCGTTTTAATTGACGGTATCCCCGTTAATTCAGCGGCCTCCGGAGAATTTGATTTTAATTCTATTGATCTTGCTTCGATAGAGCGAATCGAAATTATCCACGGAGGCTCGGATACCAAATACAATGTTTCCGGAGCCCTGGGAGGGGTGATCAACATTGTTACGGTAAAAAAGCAAAAACCCGGCTGGATTTTCGGGGGCGGCCTTTCCAATACATCCTATCTGCCCGGCGAGTACAACAGTCCCCAGGGCGGCGTAGGATCTCCCCAATGGCAGGATCTTGGGGATGCTCAAAATGTGAACATCTTCGGCGCTTACGGCAGAGAAAATAACTCTTTCCGGGCTCAAATCTTCGCTAACCGTGCGGGGAATCATTTTCTGTACCAGGATTATTTCGGTTATGCCCGGCGCAAGGAAGGTAACGAAATCATTGATGCAGGAACTTCTCTTTCTTTCATACAGGAATTTCCCGATCTCATAAAACTCATAGTTACAGGCGCCTTTTATTGGGGAGATAAAAACATACCTGTTTCCGGTTATAGTACAGTTTATGCGGAACAAAGGGATATGGTTTCGCGGGAAACCATCATGCTGGATATGCCCAGAGCTTTTCATGATGATTTTTCCATGGAATTGAGCCTGGGGCACAACTGGCAAAAAATTGATTATGATCCGGGTAATATCCCTTCCCGCCACGATGAGCATGACCTTTCCCTGATAAATCGCTGGGGTTGGCATCCTACGACAGGGTTTACCCTGCGTTTCGGCGGGGATTACAACTTTATTAGTCTTGATTCCACAGATACAGGCATCCATAACGGCCACCGGGGCGGACTTTATATCAGTACAGAATATTTCCCTGTAAAAAAACTGCTCCTTATCGCTTCAATTAAAGGGATCAGCAATGGCCGGGAAATAGTTCCCATCCCCAAATTTGGCTTATCTTGGACACTTAACGACTATTTTATCCTGAAAAACAATTATTTCCGCAGTTTTAAGTTTCCGGATTTTAACGACCTTTATTGGAAGCAGGGCGATTTTACAGGGAATCCGGATCTTAAAAACGAAGACGGCTGGGGCGCAGATCTGGGTCTGGAAATTTTGCACAAAGACAGTTTCAACCTTAACTCGACAATCTACGGGGCATGGACGGAAGATTCCATCCATTGGAGTAATATATCAGGTTCATGGAGGCCGGAAAATTCAGGCATTGCCGCTTTTACTGGCTGGGATAATCGCTTGAGTGTAAGCATTCCATTTTCTCCGGGCCCTCTGGAAAAACCAATCCTGGACTTATCCTGGCTCTATCAAACAAGCTGGCTTTTGAGCGGGGATCTTTCCTTTAAGGACAATCTTCGTATTCCCTATATGCCGCTCCATATCTTTGGCGCATCACTGGAATTGTCCTGGAAAACCACAAGTAATAAACTCCCTGGTTCCCTGCTTGTTTCCGGTCGTTATGAAAGCGTTCGTTACGCTGATACCCGTAACATCACAAAGCTGGACCCTGTTTTTCTTCTCAATTTTACCTATAATCAAAAATTGAATAAAAATTTTGCCGTGTTCGGGAAGATTCGCAATGCCCTTAATGCTCAGTATGTTTCTTTTGCCGATTATCCCATGCCCGGAATTAGTATGACTCTTGGAATTAATATGGTCTTTGGAGAATAAATGAACCGAAATTATTTGCTATTCTTTATACTTTTTGTTCTCCTGTCCGGATGTGCAGAAAAACCGATTACCGGATCCGGCGGCAGGATTATAGATCATCCGCCGGCAATCAACCGGATCATGTCCGCCGCCCCTTCCAATACGGAAATTATCGCCGGCCTGGGACTGGCGGATAAACTTGTGGCTGTAGATAAATATTCCAAAGATGTGGAAGGTATACAAAAGGATTTGCCGGAAATAGATCTATTTTACCCCGACATGGAATCTATTGCCGGCTTAAAACCTGACATAATTTTTGCCGCGGAAATTAACACCAACGGCAGGGACGAAACGGGCTTTGAGTTTTTCCGGAATCTGGGAGTAAGGATAATTCAAATCCCCACCAGCAACAGCATCGAAGAAATATATGGCACCATCATCTTTATTGCACAAGCGCTGGGAGCCGAAGAAAAAGGAGAAGACCTTGTCAGAATTATGAAAGAAAAGATTAAATCTGTGGTACAGAGTGTCGAGGTATCGGGTACCGAAAAAAGTGTTTACTTTGAAATAGCCCCGGTACCTAACATGGTTAGTTTTGGCAGGGGAACCTATCTGAACGAACTTATTGAGATAACCGGCGCCCGGAACATTTTTGCCGGCGAAAAACGATGGTTTACCCCCAGTTCAGAGGCGGTTATCCGCTCCAACCCGGATGTAATCTTTGTCCTTGACGGAAAAGACAATATGACAGCGGATGGAACCGCTGCCATTGCAGAGCTAAAAAAACGTCCGGGGTTTCAGACCATTACGGCAGTCCGCCGTAATCGTATTTATCCTATTAACGGTAATCACGCTTCCCGTCCTTCGCAGAATATCGTATTGACATTGGAAGAAATGTACCGGGCGGTTTATTCCGAATGAAAGCTCTTTCCTTCGGAACTTCAGGCTCTGCGCTCAATAAGCTTCTCCTGGCCGGAATTCTTTCCCTTGTAGCCCTTTGCGCCGGAGCATCTCTGGGAAGTTCCGGCATCATGGTTTCACAGACTATCCGGGTCATAGGGACAAAAATCCTGAATCTAAAGTCAGAAACGGATCCGCAGATTACCGCCATTGTCTGGGAACTCCGGTTACCGCGGACGATTCTTGCCTTTATCGTGGGTGGATCCTTGGCAGTTAGCGGGGCAGTGTTCCAATCGGTACTGAAGAATCCCCTGGCTTCGCCTTATATTTTGGGGGTATCTTCCGGCGCGTCTCTGGGGGCGGCCCTGGTTATGATGGGTGCTATTTCCCTGCCCCTCGGATTTCTTCGGCCTTTTATTCTGCCTTTCTTTGGTTTTATATTCGGCCTGGGTACGGTACTTATCGTATTTACCCTAGCCGCGCGGCTGGACAAAACCATTTCCAATAATACAATCATCCTTTTGGGGATGGTCATTTCCCTTTTTGTCAATGCCATCCTTGCTACCCTGCATTCGCTGTTCCGAGAAGAATTAAAAAACCTTCTTATCTGGCAATTGGGGAGCTTTGCCATGCGAAGTTGGATCCATGTGGGACTCATCATTCCTTTTTTGGTTCTGGGGATTGGGGGAGTTTTCCTTTATACCAAAGAAATGGACATTCTTTCATTTGGGGAAGATGAAGGGCGAGCCATGGGGGTTAACGCCCCAAAAGTCCGGAAACGGCTATTTCTCTGTGCCGCCCTTCTTACCGGCGCGGCGGTTTCGCTCTGCGGCGCTATCGGCTTTGTGGACCTTATTGCCCCCCATGTAGCCCGGCGCATTACCGGTCCCCGCCATAGCTATGTAATATACATGTCATTCTGTGCCGGGGGAATCCTTATGCTCAGTGCAGATATACTCGCACGGATTGCAGTAAGCCCTTCGGAACTACCTATTGGGGCCGTTACCGCCCTTATCGGCGCGCCCTTTTTTGCCTGGCTGTATTTTGGCCGGAGGAAAAATTGATGCTGGAACTGCGGGAAATTTTCTGCGGTTACGGAACCACAGATGTGTTAAAAGGAATTAACCTGAAAGTTGAGCCGGGAGAATTCCTTTGTATCGTTGGAAGCAATGGCTGCGGAAAAAGCACTCTGTTAAAGGCTATTGCCCGGCTGCTGCCTTTCCGGGGAAGCATAACTATCGATGGGCGGGAAATATCTGCCTTTTCCCAAAAGGATCTGGCCAGGCACATCGCCCTCATGGGCCAGGTTTCGCCCCTCTACTTTCCCTATACGGTATATGATACGGTTGCAATGGGCAGATATGCCTACCGCAAGGGCTGGTTTGGCAGCCTGGACAGCGCAGACAAAGCGGCCATTGAAAATGCCCTAAAAACCCTGACTCTTGATGATCTGCGGGATGAGTTGATCAGCGAATTATCCGGAGGCCAGCTTCAACGGATTTTTCTTGCCCGGACGCTGGTACAGGATCCCCGGATCATTTTACTGGACGAACCCACCAATCATCTGGATATAGAAAATCAAACAAAGCTGATGGATTACCTTACCGCCTGGGTCAAATCAGGAGAACGGATCATCATCGCTGTTTTTCACGACCTGAACCTGGCCCGCCGTTATGGAACTGCCGGGGCCCTTGTGAATGACGGAATAATCAGCGCCCTGGGGCAGTCGACGGAGGTTTTTTCCTGCCCATAAACAAATTTGGAATAGCGCAATTATCTAAAAACCTTATTCTTCGATAAAAACAACCTGATTTCTGCCTGCTTCCTTGGCTTTATAAAGACCTTTGTCTGCTTTATCAATAAGGCCTTCGATACTGCAATCCTGAAAAGAAGCGGCAATTCCAATACTTACTGTGATGGGAATTTTGATGCAGTTAAATATGCAGGGTGAGTCGGCAATTGATTCCCGAATTCGTTCCGCCAGGTTGATCGCATCTTCTTTGGCAGTATCGGAAACCAGAACTACAAATTCTTCTCCGCCGTAACGGGCAAGAAGATCATAGGCCCGGATGGCATTTTTCATAACCAGGGCAGCGTTTTTTAACACTTCGTCCCCTGCCAAATGTCCGTAAGTATCGTTGACTTTCTTAAAAAAGTCCAGGTCCATCATCATTGCAAAACAGGAAGTGCCAAAGCGCTTGGCTTTTTCCAGTGGCCCCTGGGCAAGTTCTATAAAATGCCGCCGGTTATAAAGGTCTGTTAAGGCATCAGTATAGGCATACCTTTCCAGCACTTCCGCTTTAATGGTGGTGGTGTTAATTTTATCTACCGCTAAATACAGGTTTTTGTTTAAATCGTTGCGAATCAGGGAATTTGCCAGGAGCAGCCCTACTGAACCAAGAACCGCTGTCTCATCACCGTTGAAAAGTATTTCTCTGGTCCATTCATAACCGGCAAAACCCCAAAGCAAATCTTTAAGAAAGATAGGCGTAAAGAGAACTGCACAGTTTCCCGGGGCTGTCATTTCCTGGATTTCCGGCGGGGTTTCCCTAATAAGCCTGTTATAATTTTTTCCCTGATACAATTCTTCGCCCAGACCGGGCCAGGATTGAAGAGGCATATCTGTAGTAAAATCTTTCCCCATGGTGGTTTCCGTAATTTCTGCCCATTCATGGATTTCGGTACAGCATAATATTCCTTCTATAACATGACTTTTATAAACATAAACCCTGGAAAGACCCACGGCCCTGGCGACAATTTCCATTGAATCCTGAAAGGATTTATCAAAAAACGCATCATCCGCACTGAGCAGAATCTCGGTTATATCAAAAATGCATTTATTTAATTCATCCTTTCTGTTCAATTCTCTGTTAATTTTTTCAATCATTGAATTATATATTTCCAGAGCCCGGCCTTCTATAATTTGGTTGGTGCCCAGTATTACCATTTCTCCCTTATCAAGGTAGCTTTTTCCCATGATCCGGCACCATTTGTAATTCTTATCATTTTGATTAAAGATCCGGCATTCTGCCATGCCGCTTTCACCGCAATTACTTGTTATTTTTTCGATAGTATCCAGAAGTTCCTGCCGGTCTTCTTCATGAATAAAATTTACCAGATCATCCAGCTTTAGCTGATTATTCCCCTCCATGCCGATGATCTCGGAAGTTTTATCATCAAGATTAATTATATTGTCTGCTATTTCCCAAAGGCCAAGACCATTGGCATTTATTACATCCAAAAGTGCAAGAGTCCGGTTAGAAAAAGGCATCTCAGACTGCAAGTATTCCTCCATCCTCCAACCTCTAAAGCATATTCCGGCCGACAGGGCTTCCAATCCAAATACCTTCACCAAGATAATCCACCCGCTTGCCGTCAATCAGGATCTGAACATCCTTAACATTGTTGAATTCTGTAGCTGTTAATACAATTTGGCTTCGCTGCCCCA
>JAIRRF010000215.1 GCA_031256115.1 Treponema sp. | reverse complement strand
CTGCGGCAAATGACAGCATCCAACAAGTCATATTTTCTGTTTTCCGTTTTAGGAGTATAGCGGAGACCAATCCTCCAAATCCTGTTCCGCAAATACCTGCTGCTGCACTGAATAAAATCATTTGGGTCATGTACACGCCGCCCCCTGGCGGCGAATTATTAAAATTTCCTTGCACTCGCGGACCGAAGGTCCGCATGTACTAAGAGGTCCTGAATTTAGTCATCTCGCTGAGCAGATCATCAATACTATTTTTATTTTGTTTGCTGATTTCCTGTATCTTTAAAACTTCCGTATTAATTTGATCTATCCCTCCGGCGATTTCCGCAATTCCCTTTAAAACATTGGCTGTCAAAGATTCCAGTGTAGTTCCGCTTTCGGTAATTTTTCTGCTTCCATCAAGCATTTCCGCAGATCCGTCCCTGACATTTCCGGTTATGTTTTTTAAGGCTTCTGTTATTTCTGCAAGGGAGCGGCTGCCTGTTTCCTGTTTTTCCATTATGGTACGGATATTTTTTTCCTGGATCGATACGGTTTGTACAGCCAGGTCAATATCCTTGAAATCGCCGATCACCGTAGCGGCGGAATTGCTTATTTTTGTCAGGGATTCTTTCATTTTTTTGAGGGAATTTGCCACATTTTTTGCCTGGGCATGGGAAGAATCGGCAAGGTTCCGGATCTCCTCGGCTACGACGGCGAATCCTTTACCCGCCTCTCCCGCATGAGCCGCTTCAATGGCGGCATTCATGGAAAGGAGGTTTGTCTGGCTGGCGATGGTTTGCACCACCCTGTTAATCTCCAAAAGCCCTTCTGACTCTTTGGCTACTTCCTCAATATCCCTGGAAACCCCGAATAAACCGCTGCGGCCTTTTTCGGAAGCTGAGGTAAGTTTTTCAACATTTTGTTCATTTTTTAAAAGTGACTGGCTTACGCTGGTAATGGAACTGATAATTTCTTCCACCGCTTTGGAGGACTGTAAAATACTTTGCGATTGGGACTCAATATGGGCGTTAAGTCTTTCAATTCCGGCAATTACTTCCTCTATGGCGGCGTTTGTTTCCGCAGTACTAACAGACTGGGAATCTGTCAGGGTTTTAATGCCGTTCGCATGGGTTGTGATGGTATTTACCATGGCGGATGAATTATCCGCCGCATAGGAAAGTTCGGTTCCTATGTCATGAAGCTGTGTGGTATGTTCCTTAACGTTTGTAATCAGGCTTCCTATCCCTTCCTGGGTGTGATTTAATAGCCGCATCATGTCGCCGATTTCATCCCTGGATCGCACCGTAGCTTTAGCGGTTAAGTCCCCCTCCTTTATTCTTTCAAGAACTGAGTTGACCGCTTTTATGGGGGAACTGATGTTCCGGGCAATAATAAAAACAATTATGAATGCCGCAAAGATAACAATAACCATGCTGCCCATGATTACCAGAACCACCGTATTCCGGGTCTGCATGGCAGCATTTCCGTCCCTGACTGATATTACGTACCAGGGATCCGAGGAGCCGTCCAGGGGTACCGGACGATAGCTTAAGTAAATAGTTTTACCCTCTTCTTTTAGTTTTGCGGAATTAACATTTCCTTCCATCATATTTGCCAAGGCAGCCCTGTAGGCCTCTGAAATCTCAATTGGCTGTTCTTCAGTAAGGTTTCCCGACGCATCCTGTATGGGCTTTCCCGACGCATCCTTTAACGTTACGGTTTTGGTAAGTTTTGCGTAATTGTACAACTCCTCCTGATAGGTCTTGTCCGGGTGAGCCACGACTACACCCTTGCCGTCCAGAATATAGGTCCATGAACCCTCATCCGCGGTTTCCATGACCAGATCATGGAGGGAGGAAAGTTTTATATCTCCGGCCATGATGCCTATCATTTGCGCTTCATCCTTAATGGGATAAAATATTGAAGCACAGGGCATATTGGTCCCCACCGAATAATAGGATTCGGAAACAAAGGAGGTTTTTATTTCTTCCATCTTAATAAACCACCAGCGTTCTTTCCGGTTTCCCAGATTTCCCGATGATCGTCCGGTTTGCATGCCGTCCATGCCCTGGGCATAGAGAAGCTCAAAATAATCGTTTCTTTTAATGGTAGACATTAATACCGGGGTTTGCCGGTCCGTATCAAGAGAAATAATATCGTTGTTATATGCCAGATCTTCCACTTCCTTGTAGGCAGCGCGGATATATGAATGCAGCGATCGGGACATGTGTAGGGCTTCCTTGGAATTTTCAAGTATTATTTGCTTTTCATAGCTTTTTGAATAAACAAAATAAAAACTTGTTAATCCCGAAATGATGATGAGAATGATAATGAGAATAAATGACATTAATAATTTACCAAAAAGGGTTTTCATTTACTCCACCTTAAACCGTTCTACTTCCTTAATTAAAAGATTGATGTTTTCGCGGTTTTTTATGCTTAATTCATTTACCCGGTGAACCGCTATGTTAATCTGCTCCGCCCCCAACGCCATCTCATTCATGCCTCCGGTTATCTCCTGGGTCGCCTTTTCCAGATTCTTGCTTTCCTGGATCACTTCTTTTGCGCCTTCATGCATTTCATTGGAACCCCTGGTTACCTGCCGGGTAATTTCATTTACCTCACTGACTCCTTCAAGGACCTGCTTGCTCCCGGCAGTCTGCTCTTCCATGGCGTTACGGATACTCTCTTCCTGATCCGCTACGGTCTTAACGCTGGAATCAATGGACTCGAATTTATCAATAACGTTCCTGGTAGAAAGGGTGATCTTGTCGATGGATTCCTTTATTTTTTTCAGAACTGTGCTGATTGTCTTGGATTGTTTGCTGGAGTTTTCCGCCAGTTTGCGAATTTCCCCGGCCACCACCGCAAAACCTTTTCCTGCTTCGCCCGCATGGGCCGCTTCAATGGCGGCATTCATGGAAAGGAGGTTTGTCTGGCTGGCAATGTTTTCCATAACGGAATTAATTTCCAAAAGGCCTTCGGATTCCCGGGCAATTTCCTGAATATCCGTTGCCACGTCGGATAGACCGGCACGGCCCACTTCTGAATTTTCTCTCAGTTGCACAACATTGGCGGCATTGTTGGCGAGGGTCCCGCTTACTGATTTGATATTGGCCATCATTTCCTCTATGGCTGAAGATGCCTGGGATACATGCGTACTCTGGTCCTCCACATGATCATTAAGTTTAGTAATGTTTGTCACAAGCTGATCCATGGTGGCGTGTGTCTCGGTAACACTGGCGCTTTGGTTAATAATGCGGCCTTTTATGCTCTGTACATTGGCGGTAATCTCATTCACCGCGGCGGCGGTTTCGTTCATGTTGGCTGCCAGCTCGGTGCCAATGTCAGATAATTCATGGGTCTCTTTTTTAATGTTGTTTACCATTTCCTTTATTTTTTCCAATAAACCGCCAAAGGAACGGATCATCATGCCAAGTTCATCTTTTCGCTGCAAATCCTTCTGCATTGCCTTTTTTTCTTCCTCACTTAAAACAATGTTGCCTGTCGTGCTGACTTTTTCCATAAAGGCTGAAAAGGGCAAGATCGTCTTTACAAAGTTCGATGTAATACCTAAGGCTAAAATAATGCTTAAAACCACTGCAATAATGGTAAGTACAATGGTGATGCGTTCAAACAATAAACCAAGAGAGTGGATATTTTCTATTTGTTCATTAAGCAGAACGCCCTCCCGGTCTTCCAATTGTTGTAAACCGGTAATAACTTCCTGCGTTGCCGGTAAAACCTCATTTCTGAATACCCTTAGGGCTTCATCCGTTTCACCGTTTTTAATATGACTGACAATTTCTCCTCCTTTGGCATGAATGAGATGATGAGGTTCAGCAACCTGTTTCAACAGCGAGATTGCTTCAGGATCATCTACATTTTTCACATCATCGCTGGAGAGCCATTTGCCTAAGGAACAGGTGCCGGAATCAAGCGAACCGGTGAACTCCGCTCCGGTATACACGGTCTCGGACATCCCATGTCTCCAGATAAAATGCGAATTTAATATCGACGAAATAGTTGATCTTGCTTCTGATGTAATATGAACTTCATTGGATAAAGACGTGAGTCTTCTGTCGCCATATATACCTATGGCGCCAAGAAAAACTCCTATAAAAGCAATAATCATAAAACTGCCAAAAAGTTTTATTATAATTTTCATTTTTTCCTCCTGTTCGCTTATCCGGCGACTTCTATCAAATTTTTCATAATGTATTCCCGCCTTTCGGGGGTATTTTTTCCCATATAAAAAGTCAATACCTGGGGCACCGCTTTAAGGGTGTTTACCGATACAGGAACAAGACGCATGTCTTTCCCGATAAATTGGCCGAATTCCTTGGGGCTTATCTCCCCCAGGCCCTTAAAACGGGTTACTTCTCCGGCGGATCCCAGTTCTTCCTTTGCGGCATCCCGTTCTTTTTCGTTATAGCAGTACCGGGTTTCCTTTTTGGTCCGGACCCTGAAAAGGGGAGTCTCCAGAATAAAGATATGGCCCTTTGTAACCAGTTCTTCAAAATAAGAGAGAAAGAAGGTAAGAAGCAGGTTCCGGATATGGAAGCCGTCAAAGTCCGCATCGGTGGCGATGAC
>JAIRRF010000193.1 GCA_031256115.1 Treponema sp. | reverse complement strand
CTTCCACATAAATCAATTTGTGCTGTAAATCCTCTTGTGTATATAAATCGTAGGGGTTCTTTATTTTTCCAAGGTTTACCGGAGGGGCATTAATAAATTTACTATACTGCTTTTTTGTCCCACCGGGATCTTCCAGGACAGCCCGGCAAAGGTCTGCAAAAACCGCTTCGCCCTCGCCCAGAATTATATAATCCGCAAGGCGGAAAATCTCCGGAGTTTCATTTTGTCCGACAGCCGGTTCCCCAATGCCGGTTATTTCTGGGCCGCCCAGTATAACTGTCGGCATGGGCCCCCTTTTGTCCCACTCTGCCTCCAGGGCCCGGAGCAGTTCCACTGTTGCCTGGTGGTTCCAGATTGAAACAGACAAAGCCAGGATCTTCGGCTTTTCCATAATAATGGCTGTGATTTTTTCGTTAAGGTTCTGGCGCAGGGAAAATTCCAGGATCACACAGTCCTGGTCCGGCGGAAGATTCGCCTTTAAAAGCCGCAGCGCCAGAGACGGATGTATCCATTTTGCATTGATGGTACTTAGAACAATGGCCGCCACGAACAAACCGCCTTTGTTACCATTGCACTCTTTTTTGTTTTTGACTACCCTAAGAGAATGATTGGTATAATCGGCGCCATGGAGCCGGAAGTGATAATGCTTCGGGATCTGTTAAAAGAAACAATTCGGGAAAGTACCGGCGGTTTTGATTTTTTTAAGGGAACCCTGGAAGGTAAAGATGTAGTGCTGCTCCGCTGCGGCATCGGCAAAGTAAATGCCGCTGTGGGCTGTACCCTCCTTATTGATCACTATCATCCGGAACTGGTAATCAATACCGGTTCCGCCGGGGGAATCGGGCCGGGACTGCATTTTGGGGATGCGGTAATTTCCCAGGGTCTTGTTCACCATGATGCGGATGTAACAGCCTTTAATTATGAACCGGGACAATTGCCCGGGATGCCGGCAGTTTTTCCTGTTCCTTCGAATCTGATTGAATTGGCAGAACAGGCGGTGGACGAACTAAAACAGGAAAAGATTCTGCCCGAAGGTTTTAACCATGTAAGGGGGATAATCGGCTCGGGGGATGTATTTATGAATGATCCGGAGCGGATAGCCAGGACAGCAAAACAATTCCCCGAATTAAGGGCCATAGAGATGGAAAGCGCCGCAGTAGCTCAAAGCTGTTGGCTGTTTAAGGTACCCTGTCTGGTAATCCGGGCCCTGTCGGATATTGCCGGAATAGAGTCCAGTATCCGTTTTGACGAATTCCTTCCGGCGGCATCCAAAAATTCCTGTGAGATTGTCCGGAAAATCCTAAAGCTCTATAAAGAAATTGGAGGATAAAGAAATAGTTATGGAAAAAATTACCAGTTTTCAAATTGACCATTTGCGTCTAAAGCCCGGACTCTATGTATCACGGAAAGACAAATTCGACAATGCCGTGCTTGGCACCTTTGATCTCCGTTTTAAGGAACCAAACAGGGAACCGGTGATCGATATGCCGGCCCTGCATACCATTGAACATTTGGGAGCTACTTTTTTTCGAAACCATGCCCAATGGAAGGAGCAGGTAGTATATTTTGGCCCCATGGGCTGCCGGACCGGATTTTACCTTATCCTTCACGGAGATCTGGATTCACAGGCAGTTCTTCCTTTAATCCGTGAAATGCTGGAATTTATCGTAAATTTTGAAGGGGTCATACCCGGTGCAAGCGCCGCAGAATGCGGGAATTGGCAGGAACAAAATTTAGATATGGCCAAATGGGAAGCAGCCAGATATTTGGGAATCCTGAAAAATCCCAAAAAAGAAAATCTAAATTATCCGGAGTAACAAGGGGACTGCTTTATTCGAAAGTCTGGTTTAATACCCCGAGGCTTGCCTCGGGGAGCCTCATTAAAAATTTTTCCCAATAACCGAATCGACCAGTGTCTTTAGGCCAGGATCCAGGGATTTAGCAGTTTCGGAATCAGGAGTTTTTGCTTTTTGATCAACATAATTTAAACCGTTTTTTTGTCTAATCACATTCCTCCTCTGGGAACCTCCCTGCTCCGGATCTACAGATTGTAGTTCCTGTGGTTCGCTTTTGTCTTCGTTTTGAAAGGGCTTATACACCAGGGACATGGAATATCCGGTATGTAATTCTTCAAGATTTACTTGATCATTAAATCTTGAATTTATTCCGGCAAAAGGAGAGACAATTTCTATTTTATTATTATTAATTGACGCAAATTGAATTTTTTCCGGTTCTTCCGGCCCTTCCAATTCTTCCAGATCTTCTAACTCTTCTGGCTCTACCGCCAATTCTTCCAAAACATCTTCTGTTTCCCCGCGGAGCAGTGTCGGGGGAGAATTCGCCGGTGCCCGAAGTACACGGTTCAGGATACTTTGAAGTTTGTCTTCGTCAATGGCTGTCTGTGTTTCCCGTTTTCCTCCGATGGCGTTAAGAATCTCGTTCCAGGATTTGTCAATCAAGCTGTCAACATCTTCCTGCAGGGCAGCAGGCATATTCCGGATCCCTCTCTTCAATTCAACACGTACATCATCCCTGCGTTGTTCCAGTTCACGGCGCCAATGGTTCCAGTCCATTTCCCCTTTGCGTTCATAATATTCCTGAATGAGGGAAATCTGGAGCTTTTTTAAGCGATTTTGGACATGCGTTATTGTGTCGGGATGCAGGTTAAAAATCAGGAATATTGACAAAAAAACAGTCAGGAAACATGCCGCCAGAAGAATAAGCTTCATTGATTGGGGAAAAGCAAACAACGATTCGCTTACAACCTGCCCCACAAAAAAATTTTGACTGGTTTTGGCAGAAATTAAAACCAGGGCGGAACCGGAAGCTGCTGAATCCAGTGTTGAAAGGCTAAAATGCCCTTCCTGCCAAACAGCGGAAATATACGGAATAATTGTTTCAGACTCGTTATACACCCTGGGGAGTCCCAATACAATCCCGGGGGGAACAGAAACAATGGAAAGGTTTTCTCCTATTTTGATGCGTCCCATAGAAATCAGCCGGTCTGCAAGCGTCCTGACGGAAAGGGAAAAAAAAGCCGTGCCCCGGTATATTTCCAGGGAATCATAAAAGGGAAAGGCATACATTATTCTTTCGTTTTGCTGATCCAAAACAATTTTATACTTCTCTTCAGGGTTGACTGCCAATTCCGAATATGGAACATAAGGTGTGGTTTCATTATAATCCTTATAGGAAATTGTCTCGTTAGTCCGGAATATTATATCAGATGAATTGGTGGAAAAATGTATCCTTATTCCCCCGGTATCTACAAAACGGACAGATTGCAGTCCTTTTATGGATTCCAAAAGTATACCGAAAACACGGGTTCGTTCAAAAATATCCTGATCTGTCTGGTTTGGCAGAAAGCTCCGCTTCACCGCATCGGCGGTTAATGAAGCGGAAAAATGACCCTGTAACTCGTCCAGAAAATCCTGAATCGAATCTGCAACCTGTTCTGTTTCTCTGATCAGGGAATTGGTTATTGAAGGGTTGTAAAAACGGGTTTCTACCAGATCAAAGAGACCGGTAAATGTCAAAACAGAAAAAACTGCCCCAATAAGCACTGATATCAGAAGACTAAACGCAGTTCTTTGAGAAACAGTCACCGGTTCCTACCCAGAAAAAGATTTGACTTGTTCGATAACCCTGTTGGTTATCTCACAAGTCCTGCAATTTTTCGGCCTACGGCTTTTTTAAAGCCGGGCCTGCAAAATTGCTGTTTTTAATAGGAAGTTGTTCAGAAACTGAAGTTTCTAAACAACTCTATGCAATTATCGGAATATTAATTATCTTTGTCCAGTGTGCTATCAAATCCAGCGAAAGGCTTCAGGGTGTTCCTAATAACTATGGAGGCGTACATAGAATAGCCTTGCGGGGCCTGTCCAACCGACAATTTTTCCAGCTACACTTCCATATATCCAGGAACACCCTGAAGCCTTTCGCCAACCTTGCCTAACTTCTTAGGCTAAGCTTGCCTAACTTCTTAGGCCAACCTTGCCTAACTTCTTGAGCCAAGCTTGCTCAACATCCTGAGCCAACTTGGCTCAAATTTTTTGTATTTTTTAGACTCCGAGGGCTATTACAAATGACTTTAAACTTGAAGCGGCATGAACCACTCAAAAAGCCCGGCCGGGGCTGTCCAGGAAGTTGCACCAACTACATTGGCGGGTTACTTCCCGTCCAGCCCCAACTCGGGGAGAGCCTCACTATCCGGCTACGCCGGGTAGCTTAAAAAACCCCCAATACCATCTTACGGCGTTATCGCGCTGCAATTCTGTCTGCGAAGTCCTTCCAGCCCGCAGCCTGTTTATACCTAAGAACGATAGAACTTGTGAGAGGAACTATGATTTTAAAGTTTTGACCGATTCCTTCAAATACGCCTCTACCCAACGTAGGCGGCGTGTTGGCATAGATAGTAAAAGTTTCCAACCATGGAATATCACTGAACGCCATACCGCCGATACTCTTTATCCCTGAGCCTATCGTAATGCTCTTCAAGCCGCTTTGTTGGAATGCGTAATTGCCGATAGTCGTTACACTGTCGGGTATGGCGATGCTCTCTAAATTGCTGCAATTAACGAACGCACCTTCGCCGATGCTTGTTACTGTGTTAGGTATCGTAACGCGC
>JAIRRF010000186.1 GCA_031256115.1 Treponema sp. | reverse complement strand
AGGAGCGGCACAAGTTTAATATCGGGACATTCCTTATATGTTTCCCATTTTATCACGCAATTCACTTCCACGCCTACCAATTGAGCAAGTTTGATTTGCGATAATCCATTTTCCGTTCGTAAACGGTAAATTGTGTCTCCAAACATTTTTCTTGACATTTTTTGACCGCCCATACTATCTTCTCAATGCCTCGACAGGCTCTACAAACACGCTTTTCAACGAAGGGAAAAAAGTTATAATTGATGTAATAATTACCCCTATTACCCATGCGCTTACTATTCTTCCAAAACTGAATACAAAGAATATAGTATTGCTTATGGGCGCTTCACTTAAACTGTTTCCGTATAAATCGCTCATGTGTATTGGAAAGTTTGCCAGAATGCCGGTAAGTAGCCCGCCGAGAACCACTCCACATAACGCCCCGATTGCCGCAAGAAAAAGCGATTCAAAAAAGAACACGGAGACAATTTCGGCGCGGGTCATGCCCAAACTTCCCATCATGCCGATTTCCTTGATCCGTTCATGGATGATCATAACCACTGTATTGATAATCAGGAAACTTGCCAGAAGGAGGGCAATTAGAAAAACAGCCATGTAGATTTTGTCATTAATTTTCTGCATGGCAATCCAATAGTTTTCATTCCAGTCGGTAGCGATGCTGTCCGGTCCCAAAAGAGTTTGCGCCGCAGCGGCGATGAACGGACTTTGTTTTTCATTATCCGCAAAAATTATCAGTTGCTGGGTTCCTTCATACAGCGTCAACAGCCGTTGAAGCCGCCGGAAATCGGCAATGATAACTTGATCATCGTACTTGAAATAATCAAAACTGAAGATGCCGGTAATAACAGGGCTCCAAAGTCTGTCCGAAAACTGCGCGGATACTGTTTTAAGCGGAATTCTGTCTCCGATACCTAACCCTGCCTTCTGTGCAAAAACAGTCCCGATGGCGCATTCGTTGGTATCGGGCGCGGGGTATCGCCCTTTTACCAAACCGTTGTCCCTGTTTGCAAGATTCAAATGATTCAATGCTGTTTCGGCTTCTATATCAATGCCCCACAGTACCGCGTGTTTAATTACGCTTTCCTGCAATGTCGCTATTGCGGTGATTCTGGGGAATACAGCGCACACACCTGAAATTTCATGTATGGAAGAAACAAGTTCCTTCCAATCTTTCCCATCCGCCACCAGATACTGTACGGGCATATATTCATTTTCCGCTTCATATTGAGCCGATACGACTTTGACGTGCCCCATTTCGTATATCTGCACCGTATCGTTCATGATCTTCATGATTCCGTCCTGCATTGAGATAAAAACCACAAAGAAGAACACTGCTATCCCAACTGACGCAAGACAAAAAGTTGTCCGCCTTTTGTTCCGCCAGATGTTACGGAAAGCGATTTTTAGTATAACGCTCGTACCGCTTGCGGTACGTATTCCACCTTTTTTTAATTTGTTGTTATCATTGCACACTATAAACCTCTGTGAATTAGATCATAAATCAAGAATGAGCGTTCTGTTTCTTGATACATAACCTGACGGATTTGATTTACCGCCGTTACCGGATTCAAAATCGGTATACACAGTACCTTCTTCAGAAACACGGAAGGATTTTGAATTCCATGCACGTATTTTACCATTATAAAGTTCTTTGGAATCAGTCCATACCCTCCCATAAAAGTCTCTGTTTGAGTTGTTTGTTACTATTACGGTTCCCCCTTCCATATCCAATGAACAAGCTGCCATAAACAAGGCAATCAGAGCTGCCGCCACGATCAAAAGCCCTCTTTTGTTTTTCATAAAATCCTCCTGAAAGATCATACTAAATCTGCGCTTACGTCAGGTTTATATAATTTTTAGAGTTATGAGAGGTGAAAAACAAAAGAATTTTGTCGAACAATGGTAGAATTTCAATAATGCCGTATACTATACGAAAGTGGACTTAACCCACAATAAGCAGGATCGGGTCTGAGGTACTGTGGGCAGGCTCCTCCGGTTTTTAGTCGCACTTGCTGCTACCCCAAAACTATTACTTTTGGAGATAGTTTTAAGTATTAAGTATGTAAACCAGCCTTGTACCAAGGTTGAGTACTAGCCTAGTACCAAAACCTTGTAATGTCACCTTGCTTTCCGTGTGGTCCTGGCACGGGTTTTTCTTGTACGAGGTTTTCTGGTTGTACTCCTAGTTTTTCTGGCGGGACAAGCGCCGTATTGATTTTTGCCGGAGTCTCCTTCCATGGCCCAAAACACTATTAAAATAATGATTCCGGCAAGTGGAATTAGAGAAAGCAGCAGCAACCACCCGCTGCGGTTCGTGTCATGGAGCCGCCGTGCGCCCACTGCAAGGTTGGGAATAAGTGTCGCAAGACAAAAAATGAAGAAACCGATACTAAAAACCCATCCAAGTAACGGGATTCGGGATAGAATACCGGCCGCAACGCCAATTATCAGGGAGCATAGAAAAAACCACCAGAACTCCCAACGGCCCGCACGGCCTTCAAAAACCGCGTATTTCTTTAATACTCCAATGTAGTTTTCCAGGTAGGGTTGCCAAAATTGTTCCATTATGTGACTCCTTTAAACATTTACTTTACAATGGTGCCTGGCACCTCATTCTCATTCTTCTGTTGTTTCTTCAATATTCACAACTGCACCTGCATCCCTTGCGTCTCTTGGCAATGTAATAAAAGCCGCGAAAACAAAGAGGAGGCCCAAAAGTAAGGGAATTGATAACAGCGCAATTGATTTGGCCGGAATAGCTATCTGCTTCGGGTCATCCGGGTCGACCTGTATTTCCATCTTTTCGCGCTTTTTGTTGATATGCTTGGTCAGCTTAAAGCCGCCGATGCCGACAGTAACGCTTGGAAGGGCGGTATGATACCTTGTTTTGTATTGTTTACCATTTACCGTATAGGAGAGTACAGGATAAAACCTGGTTTCACGCTTGCTTCCATGCCCCTTTATCTCCGAATCATAGTCCGCTATGGACGCTGTAACATGCTTTGTACAGGCTTTGTTGATTTTCAGGTAACGCCTTAAATACACAAAAGCTATTACGACAAAAATCAATCCAAAAGCCAATAAACCAAAAAACTGTACGTTTAAAAACCTTTCCATTAAAGCTCTCTCCTCCTTCAAAACGGCCTTAACGCGGCAGGGGCTGCCCGCAGGTCGGGCAGACCGCTCCGCCTTGCTTTGTCCAGGTATTGCTCCCTCTGGGCCGCGTGTAGGTTCCAGCGCCTCCGTTTGCGGCCCGGTACTTGGCTACCAAATCGCCTGGGAATGCATTAGCATTAGCAAAATTTACCGGTCCTAAGAAAGTAACGCTGATAAGGCTTGTACAGCGGTCGAACGCCATAAGATTGATATTATTCAAGCTTGGGAGGATAACGCTGGTAATATCTGTACAATCCCTGAACCCACCTATTGGGATTGCACCCACGGTTCTGCCTCCGTAGACATCGGGTATGATCACCGTGCCGCTTATCGATTTGTTTGCTGCGCTAACAATACAATCGTTGTTCATCAAATTGGAAAAACTCAGCTTATCAAGCGTGGGCGCTTGTGCGAAAACCAGGCTTGCTCCGAACATTGTGAATAATACTAAACTCATCAAT
>JAIRRF010000149.1 GCA_031256115.1 Treponema sp. | reverse complement strand
TGGGGCATGGTAGAAACTACCGGATGGGTAGACTGCAATGACTGTACAAAGCTTTTTATACGGCGATGGAGTCCTGGGTCTGGCGCCGGGATTGACAAACCAAGGGCCTTGATCCAATTAGTTCACGGATTGGCGGAACATTCCCTCCGGTATAGCCGGCTGGCAGAAACCCTTTGTTCCCGGGGTTTTGAAGTTTGGGCGGCGGATATGCGGGGCCACGGAAAAACCGCGGATCTGTCGGTAAATGATGCAGGCCGGGGCGGTTTGCTGGGCCATGCTGCCGATAATAACAGTTTTTTTTGGGTGGTGGAAGATTTACGGATAATAACCAGGTACATTACAGAAAAAACAATGCTTGAATACGGACCCGAATTCGGAAAATTGCCCTTTTTTATCCTGGGTCATTCCTGGGGTTCTTTTTTGGTTCAGGCTTATATACAGAATTTTTCCGCAGATTCAGCCGCAGAACCTGCGCCGGCTCTTCCTTTATGCGGTTGTATACTTTCCGGAACACGAGGGCCGGGAGGGGCAAAAATCAAGGCCGGCGCGCTTTTTCTGTCCCTGATTGCCGCTATAAAAGGTTCCCGGCGTTATTCATCTCTTGCCTTCGCCCTTACCACCGGGCCTTACAACAAGTTTTTCAGGCCGAACAGAACCCCCTATGACTGGCTTTCCAGAGAAGAAAAAGCGGTGGATGCCTATGCTGCGGATCCGTTCTGCGGTAAACGCTGTTCTTCAGGTTTTTACCGGGACATGATCAAAGGACTGTCGGCTATTCACAGGAAAGATTCTGCCGCTAAAATCGACAGGAACCTGCCGGTGTATATTTTTTGCGGCAGCGCCGACCCGGTAGGGGATATGGGCAGAAGTCCCACAGCTTTGGTTAATGCTTATCGCGCCGCAGGAATAAACGATCTGGAATTTGTAATATACCCCGAAGCCCGGCACGAGACCCTTAATGAGACTAACAGGGAAGAAGTAACAGAGGCGCTTCTTGGCTGGCTGCAAAAACATGTAACATAAAACATCGAGTAAACAATTGCTGATTCGCTATGGAAAAGAACAGGACGGAAAACTCATAAAAAAAGCTGTGGTTTATACCAGGGACGAACACCGGATTAACTTTGTCGATGTAGACAGGGATGCGGTTTTTATTTGCAGCCGGCTCAGGGCCAACAATCACGAAAGTTATATTGTAGGGGGAGCCGTAAGAGATCTTATTCTGGGAAAAAAACCCAAAGATTTCGACATCGTTACCAGGGCTTCTCCTGCCAGAATAAAACAACTGTTTCGTAATTCGCGGATCATCGGCAAACGTTTCCGCCTGGTTCATGTTTATTTTGGCCCCAGGATTTTTGAGGTTTCTACATTCCGCTCTTTGAAAGACGGCCACACCGGCAATACCTACGGCACTATTGAAGAAGATGTCCTTCGCAGGGATTTTTCGATCAATGCACTGTTTTACGATCCGGGGAAGCAGCTTGTGGTGGATTATGTCCGGGGTATGAACGACATTAAAAAGGGAGTATTACGGCCGATTATCCCCGCAAAACTTATTTTTAAGGATGATCCTGTCCGTATGATTCGGGCTGTCAAATATGCCGTTATCGGGGGCTTTGATATTCCCTGGCTGCTCAAACGGCGCATACAAAATGAAGCCCCTCTTCTTAATCAAATTTCCCATTCCCGGCTTACCGAAGAACTGGCAAAGATTATCCGTTCCCCCGCGGCCTCGCAAATTGTAGAAAGTCTGGAAAACACAGGGCTTTACTGCTATTTACAGAAAGAAGCTTCTGTTTTAATGAAATGTAATCCTGTTTTCCGGAAAGCCTATCTTGCAAGTCTTGAAAAAGCGGCAAAAGCAGTTACGCCGTCGGGCGGAATTAGTCCGCCGGGTCAGCCCCTGGCTGCCTTGATACGGGATTTTTTGGATCTAAACACTCCCTGGCACGAATTAAAAAAAGGAAGCAGAGAAGATTACCGGGCGGTTTTTTCTGAAGCCCGACGTTTTATTCTTCCCATGAATCCCCCCAGGGTTGAACTGGATAAGGCGCTGCGGATCGTCTTCGGAGCTCACGGAATTGAGATAAAAAAGACCAGATTATTTGAACGGGAAAGATCTAGGAGCCTGTCGGACTTGTAGAATTTTGTCTGACCACTCACGAGTGGTCAGACAAAATTCTACGGTTTTCCGGCTCCTTTTGGAGTTTGCAGGGCAGAAAATGCTAAAAACCCAAAGGTTTTTTGCATTTTCTTTGTAAAAATGGGCTAAGCCCGACAAACTCCTAGCTCAGGGATGTATCACATTCCGTTCATTGCAGCCGCCTAATCAACTCGTTGGAACGATCCCTGTATTTTTCCGCAACGGCAGCTTCCTGCAGGAAAACCAGGGCTTCGGCTTTTTTTCCCTGGGCGGCGGCATTTACACCCCGGGCATACTGGATCATGGCGTTTTCGGCCCCATGATCCAGGGCTGTCTTATAATAAGCTTCCGCCTCTATATATTTTTTGTCTTCGTAGGCCAGTAGGCCCAAATAGTAGTACGAAGCAAAGTGATCCCATTTAAGCGCCGCGGCTTTACGAAAAAGATCTCCCGCTATGGCAAAATTCTTATCTCCATAAGCTTTTTGTCCTTCTTCTATCAGCTCGAAAAAGGTCTTTTTCCCCGCAATATACGTCCGGTAATCCCTGGTAATATCGGCGATGGGATTAAAAAGGATAAGCCGTTGGTAAACAGCCTGTGCGTTCTGCCTTGCGGAAGCTCCGGCGGCAAGAATCATAAAGCTGTCAGTCATGGACCGGTAGTATACATTGTTTTTGTCGGCCATAAAGAATGAAACCAGAGACCATGAAGAGGACTGCATATTTGGGAAAGTACTGTCTGCCAGAAACACCGTTTCAGGATTAATTGAAATACGTTTAACCGTATCCAGCCAGTTCAGGTTTTCTTCATGAACCAGCGATTGCTTTGCCTGGTCATAGAACAGGGTATTAAAATAAACGGCAAAACCTTCCCGGATCCAGATGGGAGGATCAGGAATAAAAGCCCGCAGGAATTGGATAAATGCCTGATGGGGAATAAGACGCTGTTCTTCTTCGCTTCCCCGGTGTATTACCAGTTCCCTGTTTGCCGGACTGCGGTAGTGAAGGTACACCGCCCCGGCTCTGGGGCTTCCCAATCTGGCGGAAATATACGTATCATATTCGCTTTTACCGGTAATAATTCGGACCCTTAGGGGGGAAGAAAGCAAAGCCGGATTAAAGCGAAATACGCTGTTGTAGGCATTAAATCGAAGTTCCAATTCCTTCGAATAAGCGGCAGCTATTTCTGCTCTTTCCTGAACGCCTGCCCCTTCGGAAAAAATTACCTCGTAATAGCCGGGATTGCCCTGAGCGCCCAGAGCGGTTCCCAAGCTAAGCAGAATAACAAAAAACAAGGCCGGTTTTTTCATTGTGTTTCCCCCTGTTAATCAAGAATGATGTTTACTTCTTCTATAAGTATTCCCGTATAACGCTCGATATTGTCAATGATATAATGCTGAAGTTCAATAATAACATCCTCCAGCTGCAATCCGAAGGGTACATCGATGGTGACTACCAGCCGGTAACCGGCCTTGTCGTCTTTAACCGTGATTTTTCTTGTTATAATGCTTTCGTCATATTCTTCTACACAGAGGATCACCATCTGGGAAAGGGCCTCCTGGCTGATGATTACCTTGCTTCGTTTGGAGTACTCGGGGCGGACCACAGACTTTTCGTGTAATTGCGGGGCGCTTCCCAAAGTTTCCTGTATACGGCGTTTCTTAAAAATTCGTATGGCATTGTGAAAAATCTGGGGATAGCTTCCTCTAATATCAATGGAAGGAACGGGAATTATATGCTTCCCCTCTATTTTGCGGGTCCTGACGGCTTTTTCTATTTCTTCCGGGCTTGAGATGTCTTCGATATGGATCATCCGGGCAGGGGGCGGGAGTTCCAGCCTGGACGTGATTTTGTTTACCATTTTTTCCGAAGTCCCCAGGATAAGGATTTTCCTGATTTTTTCCTTTTTGAGAAGTTCAATTATTTTGTTCCGGTTTTCCTTATTGTCAAAAAGGGCGACTCTGATGGCTGCCAGGAAAGTCTTTTCTTTTTTTGCGGATTGCCCCGCCAGGATCCGGTTTTTTTTAATCAGGAGGCCGTCGTCTATGATAAAGTCGATGCGGTATTTCTGCGCCACAAGCACTGCCCGGAAACTTTTACCGGTGCCGCTTTCTCCGACCAGGGCATAGGTTTTAACCCTCCCCAGCAGCTTCTTAAACATGAGATAAGTATACAAGAGTTGTTCGGAAACTTCAGTTTCCGAACAACTCCCTGGCCGCCTGTGAAAAGGCTTCCGGCAGGGGCGCCTTGACAATTTGGGGCGGGATATTCCCCCTGGCAGGCAGCTCCAACTGTTCAGCATGAAGGAAGAAACTGCCATATGATCGGCCATGGGCCATTGGCAAATGATGCCCGCCGTATTTCCGGTCGCCCGCCAGGGGATAACCGCGGGCGGCTCCCTGGGAACGGATCTGATGGGTCCGCCCGGTTTCTATTTCCAGCCGGGCATAGGTATAAGCCCTCCCCTGCGATTCCGCTATTGCCAGAGGAATTATGCGGGTAAGAGCCCGGCGTTCCCCGTGATCACGGTGTTCCGGATTATGGTGTTCAATTGACGCTAATCGAAGTGTTTTCCGTTCTTTTTTGTCCCGGTAGAGCAGATCATCCCAGATTTCACTTTGCCGCAATTTACCTTCCAGAATGGCCAGATAGGATTTACGGATTTTTCCTTCCTTTAAAAGGTCACTGAACCACTTTGCGGCATCCAGGCTATAGGCAAAAACGATAACACCGCTAGAGGGCTTATCCAGCCGATGGAGAGGTCCGGGTTTAAAGGAAAGTGAAGGGGGAAGTTTTCCCTTTAGGTAGGCCTGTACCTGTCTGTCCAGACAGTCTCCGGCTCCGCCTCCATGAACCGCCAGGCCCGCCGGTTTATTAATAAAAAGCAGCCCGGATCCTTCCAAAAGAATGCAGGGTTTTGTTTTATCCCGGCTGGACGGGACAGCTTCCCGGACAGCCCCAGCAATTGCCGGTATTGCCGTTTCTTCCAAAGGCAGTTCAATTACAGCCCCGGCAGAAATACGCATGGCAGCTCCGGCAGAATGCCCGTTTACCAGTACCTGTCCTTTACGCAGCAAGCGGTGCAGGGCGGAAAGGGGAAGATCCGGTAATGCTCTGCGGAGTATTCTGTCCAGGCGTCGGCCGGAATCATCGTTTTCTGCGCACAGGATCATATGTTCGTACCAGAGC
>JAIRRF010000065.1 GCA_031256115.1 Treponema sp. | reverse complement strand
TACTGAATTTTCCCATCTTCCATACATAAGGATAGTTGCCGGTATGCCATTGTTTTGGAAAAGCCAGCTTGCTGGTGGACATATATTCCTGGGTAGTTTTAAAGGATTGTAAAAAAATCCAAATTAGCGGGTATATGGCAAGAACAGTAAACGTTATCATTATAAAATAAATAACGGTTTTTGCTAAAGGAGATATACTGCGGTCATCCATTTTCTACTCCTTTCCTCCAAATACTTTTTCTACCTTCCTGGTAATGACAATCAGGATAAAACTAATAAGTACCATTACCGTGGAAATTGCATTGGCCAGGGGATAATTGGGCGATCCCTGGAATGCCGAAAGGTACATATAAAGCGAGAGTACCCGGGTTCTGCCTGCAGGGCCTCCTTCAGTCATAATATATATCAAATCAAAGGATCGTAAAGATCCGGCAATGGCAAGAATGGCGCAGGTTACGATAACCCCGGACAGTGCAGGTAAAATAATACGGGCAATGATCTGCCCCTCACTGGCCCCGTCTATTCTGGCGGCCTCAATGATAGACGTATCGATTCGCTGTAAATTAGCCAAAAAGATAATCATATAAAAACCCGTATACATCCAGAGGATAACCACCAATACGGGGATCATTGGCTGGTTATAAAGGGTATATTCCGCTCCGGGTTTAAAGAAACGGACAATTTCCATATATACCGAGTTCGAGTTTAAGTAAAAACTTTTAAATAATATGCCAATAATAATCGGTGAAATTACATTGGGCAGGTATATCATCGTCTGAAAAAATCCTGTTCCCTTTATCAATTTCCTGTTTAACAGGTAGGCCAGAACAAACCCCAGGGGGATTTGACCAAAAACAGAAATAACGACGATAAGCATGTTATTTTTCAGGGAAAGGTAAAAGTTACCGGTGGGTTCGGTAAACATCCATTTATAACTGTTAAAGCCGACAAATTTTACGTTGGGATTACCAAAGACCTTGCCGCCGTTGTAATTGGTTAGACTTAACAGAACAGAAAAAATGGTCGGAAAGGTCATAACTGCCAGGTAAATCAACAGGGCCGGTGTAACCAGTGCGGCGTATGAAAGTTTTTTTTCACCCAGCGAGGTCATGGCCCTCTCCTGCTAAAACTTTGCAAAAAACTAATCCTCTATGCATCACGCAGAAGCGCTAAGACGCAAAGATAATAAAACGACCCCGCATTCAGCGGGATCGTTTTACATTGTATCTACTGAGTTGCCTTCCAGGTTTCAAACGCAGCCTGGGTAGCGGCGGCAACCTGTTGGGGAGTCTGGGTCCCCATGCCTATGGCCTGAAGTCCGTCATTGAGGGGTGTATAAACCGGTCCTTCAAAAGCGGCATCGATAACCACGGTGGAGATGTTATATTCATTACCGAGTTTCGCTACTGTTACCTGGAGAGGTACAAGGGGGAGACTTGCCAGATCAATATCGGTCCGGGAAGGAGTAGCAAAGGTTCCGTTTTCTACAAAGAAGGATTGGACTTCTTTGCCGGTAAGCCATTTAACCAGTCTCCAGGCAGCTTCTTCTTTGGCGGAACCGGCAGGAATGTTAGCATTTATTCCCCACCCTGTGGCTAATACTACCGTGTTGGTTTTGTTTATCTTTACTCCGGGAAGATCGATATCCGGGAAAACCGTAATCAGAACATCCTTCTGCCTGTCCGGCGAAAACAAAGGCTGATCGCCCTGAGTAAAGTCACCTACCCGCCAGTCACCGTCAATATAATAGGCGCCCTTATTGGTGGCAAACAGACCAGGTCCTGCCCCATAGTCCATGGCAATTGAAGATCTGAGCAATACTCCGTCATCGTACATGGTTTTGACAAAATTAAGGGCCGCCACAAAGTCAGGATCGGTAAATTTAGCCTGTCCGGAATGTACCTTCTTGTCCCAGCCTTCACCCATGAAACGCCCCGCAATCGAGGAGAATAGGCAGGACTGCATAACCCAGGTAGACTCATTAGGCATAATTATACATTCATATCCCTTGGCTCTTAGAATAGGAACCTGGGCTTTTAATTCTGAATAGGTTTTGGCCGGCTGGAGTCCGCAATCACGGAGTACTTCCATATTAACAAAGAACGCATTAGTTGCAGTCATACCCCTGGTGATCATTCCCAAATAACCCGCTCCCTGCTGGGAAGGATCCAGTGATACAGCGGAAAAGTACTGGGCAAGACCATCTCTCTGTACCAGAGGAGCCAGATCTTTTAAGAGACGCTGGGTGTGAAGGCTGGTGGAGCGTCCGGAAGGCCAGCAATGAATAACGTCCGGAAGCTGGCCCGCAGCGGCATAAGCTTCCGTTTTGTGGTGGAAAGGCTCTTCAAATTCGTCTTCCCTGATGATCTTGATGTCCGGATTGTCTCTTTCAAAGACTTCCCAAACCCTGTTTACTTCATTAATTGCACCGGGATTAGCCAATGAAAAGTAGTTCAATACTGTAAGTTCAATTTGATCCGATTTAGCTCCTCCTCCGCCGCAGGCGGCAAAACTCAAGGTCAGCAATAGTACCAATGCGACAACAATGGCTGTTTTAAATGTCTTTCTCACTGTGTTTCCTCCATAAAAATAATAAATTATTACCTAAGTATATCATGAATACTGCTTTTTTACAATAATTATTCTGCTTTTTCCTATCAATTAGTAAAGCGCTATGAATCTTAACACCCTAATAGTAGATACCGGGGATACTTTGACAGTATCAGAGGCCCCTGGTATATAGTCAATCAAGTTAATTAATTGACTATTTCCGATTATAATTGTTTATTGTACATGGAATTATGCAATTCCCTGTACAATAAACTAAATTAAAGGAGTATATTTGAGTTGGAGGTATTTTTATGGGGAAAATGAGGACCCGTAACCCTAAGGTACTTCGTCGGAATGTTCGGAGAAGATTAACTTTTGAAGATGTCCGGAATATGTTTCAGGAAACTGATAAGAAATTCCGGAAAAATGATGATGAATTTAAAGACTTAAAAGAAAGCATTAAGGAAGCCGGACGGATTAGGGAGGAGGATTATAAAAGATGGTGGGAAAACAACGAAAAACTGAATGCTCAACTGAATGCCCAGATGAAGGAAACGGACCGGAAAATAAGCAAGCTGGGAAGCCGCATTGGTGAGCTTGTCGAACAGCTAACCGCTTCCAATATCCTGGAGAAATTCCGGATGCTGGATTATAATTTCTCCAGGGTTTCCAGGAACCATAGCATTGAAGATGAACAGGGCCGTTGTTTAGCGGAGATCGATTTATTACTGGAAAACGGCGACTGTGCTATGGTTGTGGAAGTTAAATCCCTGCTTACCATACCCGATGTAAAAGAACATCAAAAGCGGCTTAAAACCCTGCGGATATATGCGGACAATCGCCGCGATGATCGTATTTATGCGGGTGCAGTGGCAGGGGCATTATTTAGCAAAAATGCCCGCAGTTATGCATTAGAGAATGGAATGTACGTTATTGAACAATCCGGGGATACAGTACAGATTAAAGCGCCTGAAAAGCCATATTATTGGTAATGAATTTCGACATAACCTTACAGATTTTTTCCGGCGGTTTTTCAGGGAAAGCAGTTTCATATAAACAAGTTGAACACAAGCTGATTTCTATTCTACCCCGACTGCCCGTAAGGGCTGTTATTATGGGTTGGTCCCGGGATAAAAAGCTCTATGAAAAAACCGCCGAATTTCTGACAAAACGGAATATTGATTTTTATTTATGGTTCCCCGTATTTTCAGAAACTGGCGCGCTAAAAGGTCTGTCCCCGCTTGTAGATTTCGAAGGGCGGCAGATCATAAACCGCGGGAAGCATGAAGAAGAAGATTTTTCCTTTTGCTGCCCCAATAGCAGTGAAAATATAGAAAAGATCCTTGAAATTTTTGAAAGGGAATTTGCCTCCATTAAATTTAACGGAATATTCCTTGACAAGATTCGATACCCCTCCTTTGCCAACGGAAACGGCCAGAGGACTGTCTTTTCCTGTTTCTGTCCCCATTGCAGGGAGACCTATGAAAAAGAACAGCTGGATGTTGAACTGTTGAAAAAAGCTCTTGTTTGCCCAACAGGGTTGGGCGGCCCATCCCTGTTGAGCGGCCAAACTCCGATGGGAATAAGTTCTTACCGGGGCTGCGGGGAATATGTATTCGATAACCCTGTTTTATCCAGGTTTTTTGAAATAAAGGCCTGCATTATTTTTAAGAGCCTGGAACGGATCTGCCGTTATTTCAGGGATAGGAACTACGGAATCGGCCTTGATGTATTTGCCCCTTTTTTGTCTCCCTTTGTTGGGCAGGATTTAGATGCATTTTCCGGTCTATGCGATTTTATCAAGCCCATGATGTACCGTGCCACTGTAGCCCCGGCGGGATTGCCGTTTGAAACCGATGCGTTACG
>JAIRRF010000056.1 GCA_031256115.1 Treponema sp. | reverse complement strand
CCTGCGTAATTGCCGGGGCATGGTTTTTTCAAGGTTTTGCCGGTTGTTTTCAAGGGGTGTTACAAAAGCCCTGGCACCCTGAACTGCAGTAAACGCAACTGCCCAATTGTTAAAGGTATACAGCCATGGCCCGGCACTGCATAGACATTCCGGAGAAAGTTTCCGGAACAGGGAAAAGTGGCCTGGATTGTTCAGGATGTAAGAACAGTACCCTTTTTTTGTCAGCTGTTCCGGAAGCTCTGCCAGGAATTCTTCATTTTCCTGGGGAAACCAGGGATCCAGGGCGAGGATGATTTCTCCGGCCCTGAAAGGCAGGGTATTTTCTTCCAGCAAAATACGAACATTCTTCCTGTTCACCGGAAGAATCACCCTTGTTGGACGTATTGATTGTACAACGTACAGATCCTCAACAGAAGCAGTCTGAACATAGATACCTTCCGGTAGTAAAGTGTCAGGCAAAACCAGATGCCCCGGTTTTGCCTGACTGTCTGATAAAGTTATACGGGGAGCGCTTTCCCTGCCGGGCTGCCGTTTAAAAAGGTTTAAATTCTTTGGAATTACCGGAGGATATCGTTTTGTCATCATTCGGGTCTGAATTAAATACACCGAATCTCCTGTACCAAACCCTTCAGGTACAGAGATTAGATATTCTGCTTTATCGGAACTTTCCGCATACCTTAACTTGTGGGTTTGCCGTCCGGAATCATCTGCTTTGTGAAAGCGTAGCGAATCTCCCGCCAATAATTTTATGCTGCCTGCAGTATTGGAATCATTAAATTGTTCGCATCGTATTAATGCCCGGCGTTCTGTTCCTGCTCCTTTTATCTTGATAATAGTTCCCAGACTAATGCCGGTACCTCCATCCTGTTCCGGCCTGAAAATAATATTTTGCTTGTTAAAAAAGAATTCTGTCTTTGTCCGGGCAAAATCATTTCGTAAAATATTTTTTGCATTTTCCAGGGCATGGCATTGTTTATCCTCCCCGTCTTCCAGACTGTCGATTACCAGCCGGTAAGCTGAAACAACGGTGCCCACATATTCGGCGCTCTTCATCCTCCCTTCGATTTTAAATGACTTTACTCCGGCTTCTGCCAGTTTGTGTACATGATTGATTAAGGAAAGATCACAGGGGCTAAAGTAATAGCCCTTTTGATGATCAGAATTTTTTTTATCCTGAGATATAGTTTTATCCGCATTGTACAAACGCCGGCAGGCCTGAGTACATTGTCCGCGGTTTGCAGATTTTCCTCCCAGATAACTGGAAAAAAGACACAGACCGGAAATACTGGCGCAGAGGGCTCCGTGAACAAATACTTCCAGTTCCAGGTTGGTGTTCCGGTGAATTCCCCTTATTTCTTCCAGGGAAAGTTCACGAGCCAGAACAACCCGTGAAACCCCGTATTTGGAAAGGGCATTGGCTCCCCGGGCAGAGGCTATGTTCATTTGAGTCGAGGCGTGTACTTTTAAATGGGGAAATTCCCTGGTCATTAATAAAATGCCAAAATCCTGAACAATTATTCCGTCGGGTCCTATGTTGGCAAGATATTTTAAAAGTTGATATACCCTATCCGCTTCCCGTTGTTCAAAGACTGTATTTACCGTTACATATAAGCGGCGTCTGGATCGGTGCAGGGAATGGAGCGCCCCCTCCAGCTGGGAATAGGCAAAATTGGAACTCCTCATCCTGGCGTTAAAAGACTTGAGTCCCAGATACACCGCATCAGCCCCTTCTGCAATTGCCGCATCCAAAGCTTCGGGGGATCCCGCAGGAGCAAGGAGTTCTACCATTTTTTTCTCTTGTTTAATATTACTTTTATTCCCTGTTTAGTCTATACTTGTCCTATGAGTAAAGAAATAACCATTACCGTCAGTAATTTTGAAACCGAAGTAATCAATGCCTCCATCCCGGTTCTTCTGGATTTTTGGGCACCCTGGTGCGGCCCCTGCAGAATGATAGCCCCCTTTATTGAACAAATTGCCGATGAATATGAAGGCAAGCTTAAAGTGGGCAAGATCAATGTAGACGAAGAAAACGAACTTGCCATGCGGCATGATGTTGTTTCCATACCCACTCTGGCGGTTTATAAAAACAGCGTATTGGTATTTACCCAAAGCGGCGCCCAGCCCAGGAATGAGATAGAAAACCTGGTAAAGAAATACCTGTAACAAGCTAAACTGCCGGACACCAAAGAAGGTGTCCTATCCAGTAAAACTGACCTTACAAGTTTTTTAAACTTTTCGGACACCGCCGTGGCAATGTAACTAAAGTAATCCATATTCCTTTAATTGTTTTTCAATACTGTCTTGATCAATAGTACATTTTGAATCACCTATGGCAATAGCTGGTTTTGTTTTTCCATGATAATCACTGCCGCAGGTAATTAACAGATTTTTTTCTTTTCCTTTACGGTAAAAATAATTAATTTCTTCCAAACTATGATAACTGCTAAAAGCTTCTACTCCATCCAGACCCAATGACACCATATCATCAAATAACCCATATTTATTTTTCAAATTGTTGCCAGGATGCGCCAAAACTGCCGCTCCGCCATATTTGTGAACGATTTTTATTATAGTATCCAATGAGGGATATTTAATTTCCGTATAACAAGGTTTTCCCTGCCCGTAAAAATCCCAGAAAAAATTAGCATAAGGATTATCGCTTCTTTCTCCTCCCTTTCTATAAGGTTTTAATATCTCATGATCCTTGTAGGCTTCTTTTGAAAGTAAAATTTCTCCAAACAGCTCTCCTGTCCAAATATCACTGTTTCTTACCGCTCTTAATTCATCCTCCTTTAATTCAAACCCCAAAGCATTTGTTAGCTCCAATCTTTCTTTTGATTTAGACAGTTCTTGTTCAAAAACATTTTTTTCAAGGGCAATTATTTCCTCTTTTGTATAATCTATACCATATCCAATAACATGCAAATTAATATTATTAAAGATACAATCAATTTCCACGGCAGGGATACAAATTATTCGCATTTTTTTGCAATATATTTTTTCTTCTTCAATTCCTGATATAGTATTATGATCCGCAATAGCCATAATCTTAATATTTGCTTCTTCACATTTTCTTACCAGCACTTCGGGGGTAAATTCACCGTCCCCGGAATGTATTGAATGAATATGCAAGTCTATATAATTTTTCATGTTTCCCTAATAAGTAATTATAAATTATTACGGAAACCCTTTCAATCCGGTTAAACAGAGGGTTTCTGAAATGTATTAAAAATGATTCAATAAGAGATATGAAAACACTTGATCCTGAGTGTAATTCAAAAATTACATTTTTCCATATAATTTGGGCTAAGCCCGACAAACTCCTAGACCCCTAAAAGTCTTGACATTGCCTGCTTCGGATTTTATTTCGGTTTTAGTGGGTCAAGTTTAGCCCTTTCAAGGTGGGGTTGTTGATTAGTAACCCTAACAGCTATATGCTGGTTTTAACATACAGGGGTTTTTTTAAAAAGAAGGAGAGCTTGCCAATGAAACCGGGATTATTGGTTTTTTGCCTTGTTTTTCTGAATGTACACTTTTTACGGGCCCAGGAATCAGGCAACGCCGCTTCCAGCGTACTATTCACAAAGCGGACAGCTGATTCCGGCGCGCTTGTCTTTCCGCCAAGAATAAATTTTTTCCGGTATTCTGAATCATCATCCAAGAGCCTCCTCTATGGTTTTCCCGAGTCAAGAATATGGGGCTGGTCAGGAAATGGCAAGGTAGCGTATTCTACAGAAGCTTTCACAGACGGAAGAGGCGGGTTTGTAATTGAATTTATTATTTTTGATTTGACTTCCGACAGGAAATTATTTGAACTAAGAATAGATTCGTATGATCATTATAATGAAGAATCCGATAATCACAATTGGGATTCATTTAAGAATAATTCCGCAGCAGTTGAAGACTTGTATACTTTGTTCAGCGCCGATATATTAAACGCCCTGCGGATACATAATATAATAGCCGGACAAAAAACGGATTTTTTATCGTTACCATTCAGAAAAAACAATATGGTTTACAACAGCCGGATCATTGCCGTTGAACACAGAAAAGATGAATCCGGTTTGGGTTTGGCTTTTGATGATATTGTGTCAAGATACACCGTATTGGTAACAGCAGACTCAAAGAGAAAGATAATTGGAAATTTTAATCCTGTTAATAGTATGACTTTTCATGTATATGTATGCGGCTATATATTAAGTCCGTTTGAGAACAGGGCCTTGTTGATTCTGGCAGAAGAATACTGGGGTTTTGAAGGAACAGAACTGGCCTATAGATTAAGCGGCTGTCATTTGGGGGTAGGGTTCAATTAAGGCAAAACACTCGTAGCGGGACTGTCCAAACGCAAGGTACGGCAAAAGAAGGTAATGTATGTTAAGGAAAATAATAATATTAATCCTCGCCCTGAATTGTATAACTGTATTAATTGCACAGGACAACAAGGAAAGTTCAGATTACAAATTATCTTCGTATATAACTGAATATATGAAAAATAATTATTCATCATGGGACTCATCACGCAATAAAATAATAAACCTGTTTATTAAAGTTTTTAATAACAGGTTTTTCATTAACAGGGAATACGGTGATCAGGAAGATTATCGAGAGCGAACTCAATTAAGGGGGGAGGCATTTTCATTATTGAATGAAGCTTTACACAATCTGGGGTTTTATTCGGATGGACAGGATGCCCGTAACGGTGATTTTAAAATAATGATTTCTTTAATGACACTGGCATTATTAACACCGGAATATTCATCCTGTATTATTGATTCCGCAAAATCAATTGTATACGGAGATTCATGGTATGGATACCCAAACCAATATACAGTAATAGTCTTGTTGGAAGCCTTACTGATATTGGAAAGAGACAGGGATGATCAGCAAAACAAAGATGCTTCATGTTTATTATTGCAGAAGCTTAAGATCTACCTTTCTGATATAATTAATAGTGATGAATATGACGCAGGCGAATTAATTGAAGAAGATATACTATTCGTTAGTGGTATTATTCAGCAAATGATACAGGAAGGCAAAAAATGAAAAATTAATTGGCAATGGCCCGGCGGCGTATTTTACAACAATGGTAAAATCATATTCAGAGCACCAATTAAAATGATATTTCCGATTAGTGATAAAATATACCTGGTGAATGAATATAAGGATGCGGACTATGGTGATATTTCTTATCTGAGAATCGGCTCAGTCAGGTGGTTTTAAGGGAAAAGGAAATTTTATGGACAAAAGAATATTTTTAATCAAATTGGCAAGTTTACTTGCTTTAGCCTTTATTGAGGTATCATGTGCTCCCCAAAAAAGCGACACATCCAGTACCACTTCACCGGAAGCAACACAATCGCAAGCCCAAACGGATGTTGAAGCAGACGCTGTCCAAACCCAAACGGAAACTCCATTGGCAGACTTCCAGATGGAAGGCACAACAATAGTAAAGTACATCGGGAGCGAAACCAGCATTGTCATACCCAACGGTGTTACTTCAATCGGCGAAAATGCATTTACGGAAAAAAACCTGAACACTATCACCATTCCCAACAGTGTTACATCAATCGGGGATGGAGCATTTTCACAAAATAAACTAACCAGCGTCATCATTCCCAACAGCGTTACCCATATCGGCTATGCTGCATTTGCCTACAATCAATTGGTCGACGTCACGATTTCCAACAGAGTTACTAAAATCGACCATTTTACGTTTTATGAAAATCAACTGATTAATGTTATCATTCCTGATGGTGTTACTTCAATTGGTTCTCAGGCATTTCGCCAAAATCAGCTAACTAGCGTCACCATTCCCAACAGTGTTACTTCAATCGACAATAATGCATTTGTTTCAAATAAATTAACCAGTGTCACCATTCCTAATAGCGTTACCGAAATTGGCTTTGGTGCATTTGCTTATAATCAACTGACCAGCGTCACCATTTCAATTAACGTTAACTCTATTAAAGAAGAAACATTTATGAACAACCAGCTGACCAGAGTTGCTATTCCCGACGGTGTTACTTCAGTCGGTTATGACGCATTTGCTAAAAATCGACTGACCAGCATAATCATTCCCGGCAGTGTTAGGTACATCGGCAATCAGGCATTTGCCGGAAATCCGCTGACCGGCAGTGTCACCATTCCCGATGAAAGCACTGTCGAACTCGGGTTTGGTGCGTTTAACAAGGAGTACGAAGAGGAAACACCCATGCCCCATTTTGAAAACTGGTAAACGAAGGAGCTGATGTATGAAAGTAAAAGTCAACATTTTTGGGAGATTCTTATGATAAACGAACCCAAACTCCTGTCATTGTTACTGGCAGGGACGCTGATAACAATGACAGCCTGTGCTCCAAAAGAGAGTACCGCATCAACCGATACTTCCAGTGTCGCTTCACCTGAAGTAACACAATTGCAAGACCAAACAGAAGCCGTACAAAGCGAAGCTTTGGCGGAAGAACCACAACCGCAAAACCCAACGGAAACAACACAGTATGATTATGATAAAATTTTAAAAGGGGATTTATCTGATTTTGCAGGAAATTGGATAAATGGTTTTGGTGATAGGAGACAGCTTAGAGCGGATGGAATATTTTTCTCGCAAAGTCCGGAAGGTCTAAGAGCTTACGGTTTTACATATGAGAATGATCCAAATCAAGTAGCAGATGGAAATGCTCATAAATGGGTTAATGAAGGAGAAGATTTTGGTTATATGGTGTTACTTTATCCTGTCGGAGTTGACATTAAAAATTATGACCAAATTGTTCAAACAGATAAAACACAGGTACGCCTCTTTGTTTTTGCCCATGACTGGGGGGCTTTCTCGGACGGTGTATTTTATATGGAAAACTAGGAG
>JAIRRF010000007.1 GCA_031256115.1 Treponema sp. | reverse complement strand
CGTCCTCTCCGTATTCATCCTGTAGCACGGAAGAAATGGTGGAAAAGCGCTGGACATCCGTGAAAATCGCGGTCATTTTCCGTCTTTCGCCCCCAAGTTTCAACTGTGAAGGATCCGCGATTATCTGATCGATAACCTTTGGGGAGAGTATGCGGGAAAACGCGTTTTTAATGAAACGCTTGTCCTTGCCTTCAGTAGCGTAACTGTAAAGTGTGGCGGTTAAATAGGATAATGACACAGCGATTATCGGCGCCGCCATGGGTATCCACCAACCGGCACGAAAAGCCAGGAATCCGGCGATTATCAAAGCGGCAATGCTGATTACCATACCCGCAATTGTAACCACGATAACGCCCGAGTAGAGAACCAGGATCACCATTAATAGAACAGAGCCGGCAATAATAACCATCGCAAGCCAATCAGGAGCTTTAGTTATAAAATCACCCATCAGCAAATTGTCCAGCATGGTAACATGAGCACCCATGCCCGGATACGTTGAAGAAATTGGAGAAGGAAAAATATCGTATAGGCCAGGGCCGTAAACGCCAACGAACACATAAGTGCCATTGAAATCTTCCGGCGAATATTCAGGTTTTATTCCGGCGGCATAATCTTCGGCGCTCTTGAGAACATCATACATGGGGTATCTGGGATACCGTGTAATGGGATCCCCACGGAAGCGGAGCAGGGTTTTTCCTTCATCATCTACCGGGACGGTATACTCTCCCCAGCGAATGAGTTTCTTTACCGAATCATAGGAAATGGTATTATCATACCCTGACGCAAGAAGGGCCGCAGCCCCAAGGCTGGGTACTGGCTTGCCATCGAAGATCGTAAAAAGCCGGAGCCGGCGGTAAATATGATCCGTATCACTTCGGCCCGTTACACTGCCGACAATAGCAGCCGTGTCCCTGAGTTCCTTTATGGGAAACTGTCCCCGAACTTTGGTCTCTTCACCGCGATAGTCATTTGTCAGGTCAAAACTGGAAATAAAAGAATCGAAATTTTCTGTTTTGAAAAAAGGCTTATCGAGGTCAGGGGGCCAGGAGTAAACATCTCCCGTCTGGGTACTGAACAAAACCCCCTGTACCACCCTGCCGTAGCTTTCTGCCGCCCTGGCAAAGGAAGCGTCATCTTCATTGTCGTTTATACTGCGGTAAATTGAAGGCTCAGAATAAAGCATGTCAAAGCTTACGGATTTGGCTCCTCCAAGATTCAAATAATCCAGGAGGTCAGCGTAAGCTTTTCTGGGCCAGGGCCATCCCCAACCCCTTTCCCTTTGGGCATTTTCAATGCTTTCCTGATCCAGAAGAACAAGAATGATATCCTGTGACTTCAGGGTTCTATGGGCGAAGAAGTTAATTCTGGGATCGTATAGTTTATATTCCACAAAATTAAGAATACCCGTTTGGTTACCTGCAATGACCGCTCCCGAAAGCGCCAAAAGGATAATCAGGGCAGCCAGGTTTTTATGATGTTTTTTGCCAATCTTTCTCATATTCCCCCTAATACTCCGGTTTTACCCAGCTCCAGTTTTCTATATTAAATATATCTGTATGCACGTGCAGCCAGTCTTCAGGTTTTACACTAGCATACTGGTAAGTATTATCAAGAGTCACAAAACCCGCACGCGCCGTTGTAATAATTGCTCCTTCATTTTTATCCTCAACCATCACTTTTCCTGTCCATGGGTTTACAGGAGCTTCAATAATACCGTCAAGCGCGATCATAGGCACATCGGCAATGGTCATAAAGGATTGACTAACCTGCAAGCTACCATGAGTACCAAAATTCTTTACCATAAGAAGACCGTGATGACGGTCCAAAGTTTGGCCGCTTGGCAGAATTTGTTTATTCGGAGTTTTGGCTTCATAAAGCCCTCCGTGATCCGAAACAATTATAATTCGGGTATTATCATAAACATCATTATGCTTTAAATAATCAAACCATTTCCCCAATAAGAGTAACGCAGTCATGTTGACATGGTAGTGCTGTTCATTTGCAAATGGCCCGCTTCCCTTATTTGTAATATAATATGAAGGAACATAATCAGGGGCCTGAAAGAAACCAGGCTCATGGGTTAATCTATTCCACAATACATTGTAAGTATCAACCTTGCCTTCGGTAGTATTTGTGATATCAGGAAGAACATCCAAATTTATATATGTCTCCAGAGTTTTTACAGTAAACTCTTTATTCACCTCTTCCTGCGTTTTTGACATGGTCAACCATCTTCCATTATCATAAACAAAACTCCTGAATAACTGCGGAATACACCGGAAAAACGCAAACCGGATAAGACTGGACTCTATTATTTGGAATGTATGTAACTGGTTAATCTGTGCAAGTTGATCAATGATTTCATTATTTTGAAGCCAATGTGCGGTATAGCTATTTTCAATTTCTTTAGTATTAATCTGTGGGTAATCATCAAAAATATTTAATTCAACAAACGGTAGATCTGTAACGGTTACATTAAAGCCCTGATCAAGGAAAATCCTTGGCATGAGCATAAGGGCCTTAATGTGATCGTCGTAAATTAAATTTTCCTTTCTTTTTTGCATTTCAAGCGGCGTATACTCATAACCTCCCAGAACGGAAGCAGCGCCCATCCAGGTATTTCCTCCGAACGATGTAGTATTATTGTACCAGGTAAAGCCGTCAAAAGAATCATTCAATTCCGGTTTTTCCCCGAAAATATAAGGAATATATCCGGGTAATGCCATATCCAAAGCAATAATTAAAACATTTTTCCCTGTTTCAGAAAATTGGAAAACCGGCTCCGGTTTTTTGACAATTGAAAATTTAATTCTTTCAAGGCGCACTTTGTGAGCCAGAAAATTTTTATTGATATTTATGCTGTTTATTGTACCAACAACCAATAAAGAGCAAACAATAACCGTAAGGCCCGCTACGGTCAGTCTCCTTATTCGCTCTACAAGCAGTAATACCAAAACAACAACAGATGCGTTAACGATAAGATTGAACATATAAATAACATTACTTGCACCAACTTTATCGGAAAAAATAAACCTTATTCCAATTAAACCGTAGTTTCCAGGAAAAAGAAACACGTTAACTACAGCAGCATATGCCAAAACTGCAGCTACCTGTTCCAATTTCCTCTTTATATTCCGGGAAAACAAGAGATATATGCACATAGGCCATAAAAGAAATATTCCGGCAGATTGCATCATCACATTAGCAATAAAAGGAAATGGGCTTTCATATTTTCCAATGAACGAGAACTCCTGTACAGAAGAAGAAATCAGGGAAGAGGGAATCACATAACCGCCCAGCAGAAACAAAACAAGCAGCGACAGTATAAATATAACAGTATTTTTTTTATTTTCCTGATTTTCATCCGGAATGAATTCTTTTTTATTTTTCCCTGCAAAATACACATAAACAAGGTTTTTAACCAGCGAAAAGACATTATTTCCTGTCCAATAGATAACAAGGCCGGAAGGCGAATTGTACAGCAAAAACAGGAACAATACAGGCAGCCCATAAAGCTGAATTTGGTCCTTTTTGGAAAACCCTTCAGAAAAAACCATTGCAGATGCAATACCAATAATGGTCATGGCA
>JAIRRF010000290.1 GCA_031256115.1 Treponema sp. | reverse complement strand
TTATGCCATAGAAACCGCCCTTAGATTAAAAGAAAAATACGGCGGGGAAGTCACGGCCATTTCTATGGGGCCCCCGGCGGCCATGCGGGTTCTAAGGGAGGCTGCAGCCATGGGCTGTGATCATTGCGCCCTGCTTTCGGACAAAAGATTCAGCGGCGCAGACACCTGGGCCACTTCTTATACTCTCTCTAAAGGGGCGGAAAAACTTGGCCCCTTTGACATCATGGTCACGGGAGAACGGGCCACAGACGGGGACACAGCCCAGGTGGGGCCTGCCTTGGCGGCATGGATGGATATCCCTGTCCTTAGCTATGTCTCGAAAATCGAAGAAATTGTCCAGGGTCACAAGACCCAGGGCCGCCAGACCACTGACGATGATCAAAAAGGGTATATCCGGGCGGAACGGCTTACGGAGGAAGGCTATGAGATGCTGGAAGCGCCTCTCCCCTGCCTTATTACGGTGGTAAAAGAAATAGCCGTAGCCCGGCTTCCTACCCTTAAAGGAAAAATCCGTTCTCGTAAAATGGATATACCGGTTTTTATCGCGGAGGATCTGGAATTGAACCACAACTACATTGGCCTTAAAGGTTCGCCAACAAAGGTAGTCAAAATAGACAGTCCAACCGTATCCAGAAAAGGAAAGATGATAAAAGCCCTGGACGAAGAATCGGTTGGTCTGGCGGTGGATGAGCTAATTGCCCTGCTTACAGAAAAGGGGATTATATGAATATATGGACCCTGGCTGAGCAACACGAAGGAAAACTAAAAACCGTATCTTTTGAACTTCTCTCCTGGGGCAGGAATCTTGCGGACAAACGGGGGGGCGGAAAACTTACTTCGATACTTATTGGCTCTGGCGTAAAAGAAGAAACTCTTAAAGAGCTTATCCACCGGGGAGCTGACGAAGTCATTACGGTCCAGGATGAAACGCTCCGGTACTTTTGTTGCAAGACTTATTCGGGCATATTGGAAGCCCTTATATATAGCTATGAACCGGCAATCATCCTTGCGGCGGCAACTTCCACCGGCCGTACCCTCATGCCCTATACTGCGGTAAAAGTTCATGCGGGACTTACTGCGGATTGTACCGGTCTGGAAATCGAAGATGGAACCGGTAATCTTCTTCAGACCCGGCCCGCCATCGGGGGTAATATCATGGCTACCATTAAAACTCCTGATCACCGGCCCCAGATGGCCACGGTACGCCCCCGGTCTTCACGGCCTCTTAAAGAAGACCATAAACGGGAAGGCGCAATAATTCGCTTTACCTTAAAAGATAAATTTCCGGACGGCACAGGATTTCCGTCACAAAAAAAAGACCGAACAATAGTACGGGGATACCGCCGGGAAGAAACAGGTTTTGCTAACCTAGAAGAGGCGGAAGTGATTATTTCCGGCGGCAGAGGTTTGAAAAAAGGAGAGAATTTCGGTATTATTCAGGAAATTGCCAAAAGCCTCGGCGGTGAAGTGGGGGCAAGCCGGGATGCCGTAGACCGGGGCTGGATTAGTTACCCCCACCAGGTGGGTCTTTCCGGCAAAACCGTGTCCCCCCGGCTTTACATGGGCGTTGGCATATCAGGGGCTATCCAGCACCTGGCGGGAATCAAGACCAGCGAAACTATTGTATCAATCAATAACGATCCCGAAGCCAGCCTCCACAAGATCGCCGACCTTGCTATTGTAGGAGATGCATTTGAGGTGCTGGGGGAACTGCGGAAAAGATTAAAACAAACCGGCGCATAATTCTCTAACTTGTTACTATTTTCCAAAAATCCGTTTTTCCAGGCCAATAAGATAGGTTTCAAACGAATTGCTTCGGCAAGCGGCAGGCTTATAAGTTCTGGTTTTGTTAAAAACTTCCCGCAGCCGTTTAAGCAGAGCTACAGTATCCTCTCCCTGAAAAATTTTTATAACGAGATTTCCGCTGGGGGCCAGGCTGTTTTTAGCATAAGACAGGGCTTCTTCCGCCAGGGTCAAAGAACGCAGGGTATCCACCGTCCGGGAACCGGTGGTTCCCGGCGCTGCATCGCTTATAATTGCACTATAGGGCCCACGGCGAAGCAGTTCTTCCCGGACAGGATCACCTGTAAAATCGCCCTGGATAAAGAAAAAATCATTCCCGCCGTAACGATCAAAATGCCGGGAAAGAGGCAGGAGGTCCGCTGCCACAAGAAATAAGTTCCTGTAACGGCGTAATACATAGAGACTCCAACTCCCCGGAGCGGCTCCCAGGTCAAGAACCCGGAGGCCCGCTTGCGGTACCTGCCTGGTGTTCTGGCCGTCTTGAAGGGAGTTAATCTGCGGAATAGTATTAAAAAAATTAAATTTCTTGTCAATTTCTATGAGCTTATAAACCGACCTGGCAGGGTAATCTTCATTTTGCGCTTTCATGGACCAGAAATCTGGCTTTTCATAGGATGCCATATTAAAATCTAAATATGGATAGGGAGTATACCAGGGAAATAGAAAAAATTGAAGCTGTACTTAATGGGTATCTTCCTGCCTTTCCAAACGATGCCTGGTACGGCCGGATTTTTCCTGGATTAGACCTGAAACCTGAATGGCCGGAAAATCTTATAAAACCGGGCCGGGATCTTTTAAAACGCGGAGGCAAGCGATGGCGGCCCCTGTTAGCCCATTTATTATGCCGGACTCTAGGCGGCGGAGATACGGCCCTTCCCTTGCTCCCTTTAATTGAACTTTCTCATACTGCCAGCTTAATCCATGACGATCTGGAGGATAATTCGGGTGAAAGGCGGGGCCAGCCGGCCATTCATTTGCTATATGGCAGCGATACAGCGATTAATTCAGGTTCTTTTTTATATTTTCTTCCCTTTGTTTCTTTGGAAATCTGGGAGGGAAAACCAGAAGAAAAGAATAAACTTTGGCAGCTCTGGGCCCAGCACCTGCGATTTTTGCATTTAGGCCAATCTATGGACATTGCCTGGCACCGGGATCCTGCCTTTGTACCCAGTATTGATGAATATATGCTTATGTGCGGTCTTAAAACCGGTTATCTTGCCCGATTTGCAGCTCTTTTGGGAGTTGAAGCAGCCAGGATCGCCTTAAAAACAACGGTTTCAGCTTCAGTTGCCGCTTTGAATCAGGAATTAGCCCTTTCTTTAGGTGAAGCTGCAAAAAAGCTTGGTATAGGTTTCCAGATTCTGGATGATGTAAAAAACCTAAGCACCGGAATAGCAGGAAAAAAGCACGGAGATGATGTTGTGGAAGGTAAAAAAAGCCTTCCTGTGATACTCTATTTACAGGGAAAAGACGGATGTCATGCCTTTGTACAGCGTTGTTTTACAGCAGCCCGGGAGGGCGGAGCAGATGTTCCTGAGGTAAAGGAATTCATAGATGTCCTTACCAGGGCTGGTGTCCTTGTTGAGGCGGAAAGACAGGGCAAAGCTCTTATTTCCGAAGCAAAAACTGCTTTTTCAGCCCTGTCAACGGCGGATGATAGGGAAGGACGCCTCTTAGCCGGTTTAACGGAGCTGTTAATATAATGTTAAAAGCAGAAATATGGGGTATTGCCGAGACCGGAGACGGATACATGATTTTCGTCAAACCCCTAAAATCGGAATATTCGGTTCCTATTTTTATCGGCAAGCTTGAAGCACAGGCAATTCTTATCGGCTTTGGGGGGATAACTATTTCCAGGCCTTTGACGGCGGATTTACTCCATAACCTTATTAAAGAAACAGATTATGTCCTTCTTCGGGCAGAGATCTGCGACCTGAAGGACAATACCTTTTTTGGCAAGCTTGTTTTAAAGAATTCGTCTGGTATTGAATTGGCCCTTGATTCCCGGCCTTCTGATGCTTTAGCCCTGGCAATCCGTTGTAAAAGTCCCATTTACATTAACGAAAGGGTGGTAAAAGAAGCCGGGATACTAATAGAAGACCTGGAAAACCCAGCCGGGACGGATCAGGAAACAAAAAAGCGGCTTCTTAAGGCAGAATTGGAAGAAGCTGTGGCAACTGAAAACTATGAAAGGGCAGCGGAAATTCGTGATACCCTGAATTTATTGGAATAAATTCAAAAAAACCTTGAATTTATCATAATTTATGATATAATTACTTTATTAGAGCTTCCCAAAGTTATAAATCTATTTTATACTTCAGGAGATTCTATGCCGATACTGTAATGTTGGGCTTAGTCTTGACGGGTGGAGCCGGATGTTGGTTATTTTTAGGACAATTGTTGTCACAAAGACAAATGTAAAAATTTTATGTGCTGTCCTTGTTCTTGTTATG
>JAIRRF010000236.1 GCA_031256115.1 Treponema sp. | reverse complement strand
CCTTAATAAATTCCGGTTCGTCAATAATATTAACCAGGAAATTTCCTGGTTAATATTATTGACGAACCGGAATTTATTAAGGCCCTGTTAAAAATGACCATCGATGAACAGATCCTGTTGGCACAGGAAGCAGCCAAGACAGGCTGCAAATTTATCTATACCGGCGATGACGTGGCGGACAATAACGGACCCATTATTTCTCCGGCCATGTTCGAAGAAATCTTTGTTCCCGAACTTAAGCGAATTATCGGCGCTTATAAGGATTTGGGGTTTTTCCTTCTTAAACATTGCGACGGAGATTTTATGCCCCTGTTGGATTATTATCTCGAGGCAGGTATAGACCTTCTTGACCCCATAGACCCGGTGGCGGGGATGGACCTAAAGCATATAAAGGATACATATGGTTCCCGGATTGCCATAAAAGGCAATGTAAACTGTGCTACTACCCTGGTATTCGGTACCGTGGATGAAACCGTGGCGGAAACCAAACACTGTCTTAAAGTAGCCAAGGGAACTACAGGCTATATCTGTTCTTCCAGCAATTCCATCCATAGTTCTGTAAACCCCGCTAATTATAAGGCCATGCTGGAGACAATAGAAGAATACGGAAAATATTAAGGAGAAATTATGGATCTTTTAATGGGAATAGACCTGGGTTCAACCAGCATAAAAGCTGTTATTTATGACTTGTCCGGAAAACCTGTTTCGGAAGCTTCCACCAAACTGGAAACAACCAAAGATGATCCCGCCCATCCTGCATGGTGTGTATGGAAATACGATGATATCTGGAACAGTGTTAAAACAGTTATTTCACAGTCAGTTAAAAAAATCCCCCAGGAAGGGAAGCTGCGGGCCATGGCTGTTACCGGTTTTGGCATGGACGGGCTTCCTTTGGATAAAGACGGCAGGGAATTGTATGATCTTATCTCCTGGCATTGTCCCCGCACAGTTCCCCAGTTCGAAGAAACGCAGAAAATTATTTCTCCAAAGGAAATGTTTGTCGAAACCGGCTTTAGGCCCATGGTAATCAACAGCATTTACCGGATCATGTGGATGCAGCAGAACAAGCCTGAAATTATTGAAAAGGCCTCAAAGTGGCTTTTAATCGAAGACTATGTGAATTTCAAGTTATCGGGAGAAATGGTAACCGATTTTTCAATGGCATCCAATTTTTCTGCAATGAAACAGCAGACCCATACCTGGTCCGAGAGAATCATTTCTGCATTGAAACTGCCCGGTCATATTTTTCCTGCGCCGACCCAGAGCGGCACAGTATTGGGAAAGGTGCTGCCCAAAGTTTGTAATGAAACAGGACTATCCGGTGATGAACTGGTCGTTCTTGGCGGACACGACTATATCGTTGCAGCTCTGGCGGCGGGAATTTTATCGGGTAATGATCTTATGGATATTAACGGTACCTGGGAAATGCTTGTAAAAGGTTTGACCAGCGGAGATATTCCATATACGGATAATTATTTCTATGTGCAAAGCCACGTAGCCCGTAATCTGTGGTGTTCCGTTTCTTCTACAGTTTCCGGCAGTATGATGGAATGGCTTAAGGACAATTATGGCAAGCCCAATGATGATAAGGTTTGGGATACTCTAATGGCAGAAGCGGAAAGTACAGTTCCCGGTTCCCACGGCTGTACCTTTCTTCCGCACTTTTCCGGATCAAATACACCCATATTGGAGGCCACCTCCCTCGGCGCCTACATCGGCATGAATAACCTTGTTACCCGCGCCGACATTATTAGGGCAACTGTAGAAGGGCTTACCTACAAAAACCGGGAAATGCTTGAAGCCATGACGGCTAATTCCGATGAAAAACTTGCCGTTATAAAGGCCACCGGCGGCGCCACAAAAAACCGTTTCTGGATGCAGGCCAAGGCCGATATCCTTGGGGTTACGGTGGAAACGCCGGATCTGTATGAGGCAACTCCTCTGGGCGCCGCCATGCTTGCGGGAATTGGCGCCGACTTATACAAGGACGAAGTCGAAGCGGTAAAAGCGGTTTATAAAAGCGGTGCAAGCTATGAACCGAACATGAAAAATCACGAATTATATTCGGATTATTATAAAAACATTTATCTTAAGATTCAGGGTTCACTTAAAGATGTAAACAGGGAGATTTTCGATCGTTTCTTGACATAATTTTTATTATCCGGAGGAAAAGATGGCAGGAAAAATGAAAGCCGCCCTTATGATGGGGCCGGGAAAAATTGAAATGGGTGAACTGCCCATTCCCGAATATGGCGATGATGAGGTATTGGTAAAGATAAAAAATGTCGGGGTCTGCGGAGCGGATCTGGAGTTTTTTAAAGCCGGCCGTATCGGGGGCTGGGTTCTGGAATTCCCCCATGTACTGGGACATGAACCGGCAGGAGTTGTGGAAGCGGTCGGGAAAAATGTGAAACATCTTAAATCGGGAGATGTGGTGGCCATAGAACCGGGAAAGGCCTGCTTTAAATGTCCTACCTGTCTGGAAGGCCGCTACAATATGTGCCCGGAGATGGTTTTCATGTCGGTTCCGGGTGTTTTCGGCGCTTTCAGGGAATACCTTGCATGGCCCGCTAATCTGGTCTTTAAGACCATGTCCGGTACGGATACAGCGGATGCCTGTCTTGCGGAACCCCTGGCGGTGGGTATTCATTCTGTGTCTCAAAGCGGTATTAAATTCGGGCAAAGTGCGGCAATCCTGGGCAGCGGATGCATTGGACTCTGCGTAGCCCAGGTATTAATGGCCCAGGGAATTTCCGAAATATACATAACCGACCACAATAAAGTCCGGCTTGACAAGGCAAAGGCTTTGGGAGTCAAGCATGTCTTTAACGATCACGATGTGGATGTGGTGGCGGAAATCAACAAACTTTCCTGCGGGGTCGACAAGGTATTCGAGTGTACCGGCTCGCAAAAGGCTGCGGCCCAAAGCATTGGCATGATGAAGACCAGCGGCGTCATGGTAGTTGTCGGCATGTACGGCGAAGCAACCCAGCCGGTAGATTTGAACGGGCTTTTAATGAAGGAAGCTTCAATCATAACAAGCTTCCGGTACTGCCATAATTATCCGGCAGCCCTTCAGGCAATCGGTACCGGAACTATCAAGGTCAAGGACATAGTCTCCCATCGTTATATGCTTGATCAGCTCCAGGAAGCCCTGACCATGAACATTCAAAACAAGAAGGATGTAACCAAAATAGTTATTGAGATTTAACTGATGGTCTTACGCAATTCCTCCGGCATAGGTGCTTTATCCTGACCATAGTATTTAAAGGTGTCCGCCGCCTGCTGCCATTGGGCCGGAGAAAGACAGGCAATGTTGTTTTGGATACTCCTGGCATAAACATAGGTTTTTGCCGCTTCCTCCAGGTATACACAGGAATACAAGGCTTCTTTCAGGCTCGTTCCTAAGGCAATTACTCCGTGGCATTTCAAAATTACCGCCAGGGTGCTGCCGGCATTATTTACCGTTTGTATACCCATGTCTATGCTTGCCGCGGAAGAGAAGGGGCATACCTTAACCGGTCCCTTGGTTGCATTGGGCAGGGTTGTTACAATGCAGGGCAATTCATCTGCTACAAGGCTTACGGCCGTGGCGTATGGCTGATGGGTATGGATAACCGCATTTATATGGGGCATATTCTTGAAAATATAAAGCAGAGCTATCGTATCCACCGATGCGGCCCTTTTTCCTTCTATTATTTTTCCTTCTATGTCCATTACCAGTACATCGGAACTTACCATGTCCTCGTAGATCATTCCCGAAGGGGTAACAAGAATTTCTCCGGAAGGCATTCTGCAGCTTACATTGCCCCCTGTCAGGGCAATTAGCCCGTAACGGTCCAGTTTTGTTCCTGCAATTCTTACTTCTTCTCTTTCCTTTTCAAAAAGCATTTGGTCCTCCTGCATTGCCATAATAATCTGCCATAAAAATTGTGTAAAGGGTTCCCAATAATGGTAGTATTTTTGTCCGGTCCTGTGGTATTC
>JAIRRF010000197.1 GCA_031256115.1 Treponema sp. | reverse complement strand
CCATGCGGAACTGGAAGTCAACTGCTCCAGCGGTACCTATATCCGTTCCCTGGTCAGGGATATTGCCATAGCCCTCAATTCAAGGGCTCATCTGCGTTCCCTGGAACGGTATGGGGTGGGAAAATTTTTGCTGGACAAGGCTATTTCTTTCGATGAAGCGGCTGAAGATCAATCCCGGCAAGAAAAGATCAAATCGGCAATATTACCTATGAACCAGGATCTTTTTTCCAGGCTGGATATACCCTGTATTAACCTGGACGGGCAAAGCGCCCGGGTGGTCTCTAACGGAGGAAATCTTCGGTTTTTATCTCATGCCATTTCAGAAACGGCAGAAAAAAATACTGTTATTGCCCTTTTTAGCTCCCGGTCCTTTGCAGCCTTAATCGAAAAGAAAAACGGCGTCTGGAAATACGGTTTTGTTAATGCAAATGAAGATACATAATTGGGATGATCTTCCCCAGATGAGCCTGGCGGTGGATATTACCGGAGGGAAAAAAACAGCCCTTACCATCGGAGTTTTTGACGGTCTACACCGTGGACACCAGGCATTAATTTCTAAAATCACCGCAAAATCGCCGGACCTTCTTCCGGCAGTGATTACTTTCCGGGAAAAGCCCAGAAGCCCGGCCGGGACTACAGACATTATCACTTTTAAAGAAAAATTAATTCTATTGGAGAACCTTGGGGTTGATCTATGCCTTGTCATTGACTTTTCAGAGCATTTTAGTACAATAAGCGGAAGGGTCTTTTTGGAAACCCTAAACCGGTATCTATGCCCCGCCTACATTGTGGTGGGGACTAATTTTCATTGCGGATACCGTCGGGATACTGATGCCGGAGGTTTTAAAAAACTGGCCGAAGGTTTAAGGATCGAGACGGAAATAGTCGTGCCAGTCATGGAAGGGGGATTGCCGGTTAGTTCCAGCAGAATCCGGAAAGCCCTGGAATCAGGCAGGGCCGAAGAGGCAGCCCTGCTTTTAGGGAGATCTGTTGAATAGGTTTTATGAAACTTCGTTTCATGTTTGATTAAAATGTGCGGCTATACAGCCACACTAGATTGGGTTATCAAGGAGTGTAATTATATATGGCTTTAACCAAAGAAGAAACGGCTTCCACCATTTTAAAGTTCGGTAAAAACGATAAAGATACCGGCGCTTCGGAAGTTCAAATTGCCCTGTTAACCAAAAGGATTAACCAGTTAACGGAACACTGCAAGCAGTTCAAGAAAGACAAGTCAAGCCAGAGAGGACTTTTAATTCTGGTAGGTAAGCGCCGCCGAATACTTAAATATTTACAGCGGACAGATCTGGAAAAATACCGGTCCCTGATCAAGGAATTGGGCCTGCGAAAATGATACAAACTGTTTCCCACACAATAGCCGGTAAAGAGCTGATTCTCGAAACCGGCAGGATAGCAAAGCAGGCCAATGGTTCTGTCTTTGCCCAATATGAAGGGTCTGCGGTTATTGTTACCGCTTGTACTTCCTGGGAACCCACGGAAAGTTTTGATTATGTGCCTTTGACGGTGGACTATAACGAAAAATACTATGCCGCGGGAAAAATCCCCGGTGGATTTATTAAGCGCGAAAGCCGGCCCAAGGACAAAGAAATTCTTGTGTCCCGGCTTATCGACCGGCCCATGCGGCCGCTCTTTGACAAGCGTTTTTGTCGGGAGATCCAGGTAATACCCACCACCGTTTCGGCGGATCAGACTAATCCCACGGATATTTTGGCGATTATTGCCTCTTCGGCGGCGGTTCACATTTCGGATATCCCCTTCGGGGGTCCTATAGCAGGAGTACGGATCTGTGCTATAGGGGATGAGCTTGTGGTTAATCCCACTTATTCCGAGATTGAAAATTCCCGGCTGGAAATTGTTGTGGCGGGCACCAGGGACGGAATCACCATGGTCGAAGGAGGAGCCGCCGAAGTAAGTGAAGAGTTAATGATCCAGGCTTTGGAAAAGGCCCACAAGGTAATAATCGAACTTTGCGATTTACAGGATAAACTCCGTGCTTTGGCAGGAAAAGAAAAACTTCCTCTGGTTCCCGTCACCCATGTACTGGAAAATGCCAATACAATCCGAAACGAAGCCTACCCCAGACTTGAAAAAGCCTGCTTTGAACCAACCAAAGAAGCCAGGTACGAAGCGATAAAGGCGGTAAAAAAGGAACTGGCGGTATCTTATGCTGCACAATTGGAAGATGAATATCAGAAAAAACTTTTTGATACGCTTTTTGAGGATATGCATTATCAGATTCTCCGCTCATCGATATTGGATAACGGAAAGCGGGTAGACGGCCGGGGTACGGAAGATATAAGACCCATTACCTGTGAAATCGGCCTTCTAAAACGGACTCATGGTTCGTCCCTTTTTACCCGGGGTGAAACACAGTCTCTGGTAGTAACTACACTGGGGACGGTCTTTGACGAACAGATCTACGACGACATCGAAGGGGACAAACGGGAAAACTTTATTCTCCATTATAACTTTCCTCCCTTCTCGGTAGGAGAAGTGGGCCGTCTTGGGACAGGACGCAGGGATATCGGGCACGGCAACCTGGCCCGGCGTTCCCTGGAAGCAATGGTTCCGTCCAAGGATGAATTTCCCTACACGATCAGGGTTGTTTCGGAGATCCTGGAAAGTAACGGTTCTTCCTCCATGGCCTCGGTCTGCGGCGGAACCCTGTCTATGCTTCATGCCGGAGTCCCCATGAAAAAACCCGT
>JAIRRF010000105.1 GCA_031256115.1 Treponema sp. | reverse complement strand
TTACCCTGCCGTTTCCCAGCCGGCTGCCGACAAGTTCCATTTCTCTTTTGTGGTCTGGTACCAGCATTATATAACGGGAAACGCAGGGAAGGAGCAGTGCACCGTTGCGCTTGCCGCTTTCCAGCAGCCGTTTCATGCCCATAGCGGCGGATGCCAAAATGCCCTCGGTAGTTATTTCGCCGATTGCCAGCGAAGCGCCTGGGGGCATTTCTCCGCCGCATAAGAGGCTGCCGTCATCATTAACCGTATATACACCCAGGGCCACCGGCTCGGAAGTTCCCTCATAATATACCATAAAAGGCGATACCACGGGTGCGCCCTTGATAATAATGACTCCCTGTTTTTCTATGTATTTTATCGCAGGAATTCCATTGATCTCTTTTAGCACACAGCCGTCGGACGCAGTAATATTTCCGCGGTTTTTCCGGATATTTTGTTCCGGTACGGAAACTACGATAAATTCCGGGTTGACCGGACCATGCATCATAAGCATGGCAATACCGTCTTCATAGGTATCGTTGTTCCGGAATGCACAGCACTGTTCGTAGCTGTCTTCCATATTTGTCGCAATGCCGCCCCAGACAGGAATACCCCCGCTGATTTTATCCAAAGCCTTAAGCATTACGGTTCCGCTCAATTCCCTGTGATAGGGAAAAAAAGCAAGGATTGCCGCAGGATTTCCGGACAGATTCTTCAGCGCAGCGGAATAGGCAGTTTCTATTTTTTCTTCATAATCGTCCGGTTTAAGGGGTCTGGTCATGGCCGTCTTAAAGATTACCTCATCGCTGGTTAAAACCGTCAGGGTAAATGCATGCCTGTTCTTGCCATGCCGGCTGGCGCCGGCCATGGTTGTCATCCCGATTATGTCAAAAGGCAGCTTCCGGCATAATTCACTGATAAATTCCGTCCGGATAAAATCATAATTGCAGTTGACAAGACCAACGGTGCTTTTCTTTAAATCCTTTATGTTTATGAACTTAAGGATTTCGGCTAAGGCATCCGCCTGGGCGTCCTTAACTTCTTCTGCTTCCGTGGTATATGCACTCATCATTTGAATCATACCCTGCTCCTATTTCTGCTTTATTTTAAAACCAATAAGGAGTTTTTGCCAGTCCTCGGCTAATTTGACATTACTATGTATACTTCTGTTCACTATCTGCGGCTATTCGGTTATACGAAGCTGTACCCTCCGTCAGGGCTAACTTTGCGGCGGCCCTGACAGCCCGGGCGGCGGCAGATCCGCAGCCAGAGACCTGGGTAATATCATCCGGCTCCGCCGCTGCAATTTCTTCGATACTGCCGTAATGGCGGATCAATTCCGCCGCCCGGACAGGGCCGATTCCTTCTACGGATTCCAGAATTCCCAGCCGCAGATCAGCAGAACGGAGCTTATTGTTCAGGGCAGTAGCAAAACGGTGGGTTTCGTCCCGAACAAATTGTAACAGTTTAAGGGCTTCTGAGTTCCTGGAAAGCCTAAGGGGTTTCCTGGCTCCCGGCAGCCAAATTTCTTCTTCCTGTTTGGCAAGACCGGCCAGGGAGTAATCCAACCCCAAATCATCCAGGACGCCTTTGGCGGCATTCACCTGACCGATACCGCCGTCAATAAGGATTAAATCCGGTATTTGAAAACGTTTATAACGGCGTTTAACAACTTCTCTGATAGCTGCATAATCGTCAATGATTCCTACTACACTGCGAAGTTTATAATACCGGTAATTTTTTTTGTCCGGTCTGCCTTCAAAAAAACTTACCAAGGATGCTGTCGGATGTTTTCCGTTAAGGTGGGAAATGTCGAACCCTTCAATTCGCAACGGTCTGTTTTTCAGGCCCAGACTTTTTTTCAGTTCATCCAGGGCAGGTCCGTTTCCCCTTTCCCGCAGACCCCGCCGAAGTTCTTCTACGGCATTTTGCCTGACCATTGCGAGTATCGCCGCATGGTGTTTCTCTGCGGGTGTCAATAATGCCGGTTCTAAATTAAATTCTGCCTTAAACCAGTTGTCCAATACATTATTCTCTCTATTCATCTCGTCAAAGTATTGAAGATATATTTGAGCCGGAGGCAGACGGTCATTACTGTAATAACTGGTAATGAATTGTTCCAGTGACTCCCGTTCATCGGCGGCTGAACGGGTCCGGTACAGATCCTGTCCGGTTAATTTCCCATCCCTCATGGAAAACACCGAAAACGCCGCAAACAGACCCTCCGCCGCCCAGGCAATATAATCCCTGCCCTGGATATCAAAATCCACCACGGAATTGGATTCCTGCAAACCTTCGATGGTTTTTATTGCATTTCGAAGCCGGGCAGCTTTTTCGAAGCGCAGAGCCGTCGCTTCATTTTTCATTTCCAGGGCAAGATCGGAAACCAGCAAGGATGTCTCCCCGGAAAGAAGTTTTTTAATCCGGTCCACCTGAAGTGAATAGGCTCCGGCACTGGTCTTTCCGCAGCAGGGAGCGCTGCAGCGTTCTATGTGGTAATACATACATGGGTTTTTTTTCCTGGTTTTGGTAAAAACGTGTCCGGGTTTTTTGCATTTACGAAGCGGAAAGATCTTGTCTATGATATCCAACATATTGTCCATAACTTTGACATGGGTAAAGGGGCCGTAATACAGGGAACCGTCTTCCACAATGTACCGGGTTTTAAAAACCCTGGGAAAAGGACCGGAAGTAAGCCGAATCACCGGATAAGTTTTGCCGTCTTTAAGGTTAATATTGTATTTTGGGTTATGCTGTTTAATAAGGGTGTTTTCCAGCAGCAGCGCTTCATATTCGTCTTTTACAATAATCGTCTCAATCGAGGCGGTATTGAGAAGAAGAGTTTTTGTTTTTATATCTTTCTCTCCGGAAAAATATGAAGAAAGCCGGTTCCGCAGAATCCGGGCCTTGCCCACATAGATAATGCGGCTATCGGTATCTCTCATAATATACACCCCCGGTTCCCTGGGGGCCTCTCCGGCAAACTTTTTAAGATCCATTGGCTGAAATTCCGATACTTATAGCAATATTATGAGAAAATTGCACATGTTCCATAAAAACGGCATAGCATTATCATTGTATAGCCTAAGTTTAATTTTTGCCACGACCCTGGTTGCAGCAGAAAAAACCATAGTCTTAGGGGCCGCTGCGGGCTGGGAAACAGTGGAAAAACGCAGCCAGATAGATGAAATACCGGGTGTCCGGCCAAGGACTGTGTTAACCCTGTCTTCTGCCTGGACCGGATCCCAATCTATCGGCGGTACCAACAGCGCAGGCGGCACTGCGGCGGCGGCGGGAACAGACGATGATATTCTGGCCCTCTATGCGATGTACCGGAATTATCCTGTCCAGGAATCTGCCCTGGATCTTGCATTAAGTTTTGATGAAGGCAGACCCGAAAACTTTGCCGACAGCCGGGGAAGATACCGGGTAAACGCAGCAGGGGCAGTGCAGAGTGTCGATGAACGTCATGCCAGGTACGGCCGGGGTGCAGCCCTTTTTATTGGAACAGATCAAAACGGCAGTCCCCCATTAACAATCAAACCGACAAGCACTGCTCTTTTTGCTCCCGGAAGAAATGTCCGGGATTTTAGCATTGATTTTTGGCTTTTCCCCGGCAACATGGGAAACGGCGAGCAGATTATCACCTGGAATGCTTCGGGAAATCAACGTATTTTTTGCGAATCCCTGCGGAACCGTATACGATGGACTTTTCAGGATTTTTTCGCTTCCCCGGACAGGCTTCGCAGCCCGTCCCCTGCCGAAAGAAGTCCGGCCGCACAGGAACGGATTAGCATAAGCCTGGAAAGCAGGGCTGTTATTCTTTCCCGAAAATGGAGCCACCATTTAATCCGTTACAATGCCGATACGGGACTGTTGGAATATCTGGTAAACGGGCGGATTGAAAATATGACCTATACTACTCCCAACGGCAGGGAGGGGGGCGATGTATATACCCCCCTGGTAAACCGGGATGGGTATTTTACTCTGGGAACCCGTTTTTCCGGGATGATGGATGAATTCAGAATTTACAATAAGGTTATTAACGCCCCGGGCCATACTGCCCTGGAACAGCCGGACCCGACGGCTCTGGATTTGCCAGAACTGGCAAAATTTCCCCGCAGCGGAGGCCGTATAGAAACACGTTCAATCGATCTGGGCCAGCCTGGTTCCGCGGTTTTAATGATTGAAGCATCCGGAGGTCGGCTGGGACCAGCCCCTGCCGGCAGGAGGCTGACCGTAAAAAATACCTATGCAGG
>JAIRRF010000159.1 GCA_031256115.1 Treponema sp. | reverse complement strand
ATGGTCAAAACGTTTCTTTAGGGTAAAAACTGGCCGGATTTCTTTCCGGCCAGCCCCCGTACTTATTCTCCCCGGCTATTCGATGGTAGCGATAATATCCTGCATTTTTAGGATAAGATGTTCAACTCCGTCGATTTTAACCTGGGCCCCGGCATATTTGTCGTACATTACCTTGTCACCGCTCTTAACGGTAACCTTTTCTTTTTCCGTGCCCGGTCCTGCCTCCACCACCGTGCCTTGCTGGGTTTTCTCCTGGGCGGTATCGGGGATGATAATTCCTCCGGCAGTCTTTGCTTCATTCTTTTCAAGCTTAACAAGGACCCGGTCAGCCAAGGGTTTAACCTTCATATTTTCCTCCTGATAATAATATAGAGTATTTGGATTGAATCCAATATATAAAATTACCGGAAAAAGGTCAAGCGCTTAAAATTAACATCCATGTTAATTTTAAGCTTGGGAGTTTGCTTGCACAAACTCCAGAAAAGCGTAGTTTCAGCGGCATCCTTGCCGCCTATAAAATACCTCGTTCTGCGTCCAGACGGCGCTTTTCCAGCCGGGCTTCCAGGTTTTCCGGGTCCAGGTCCAGAGCATAATCCAGCGCCCTAACGCTTTCCGGTTTTTTACCCAGAGAACGGAGTAAGCTAGAAATACGAACCTGAATTTTTGCCGCATCCCGGCGTTCCTGGGTTATTCCTCCGGCATGGATTTCCTGCTGATTGCCGGTACCTTGTTCAAGCGCTAAACCGGCTGGTATCCCTAACTGTCCGGCGGCAATTTCGTAATATTGAAGAGCTTCCTGATAATTACGTTGTTTTTCCAAAAGACGGGCTAAATTGGCTCCCGCCTGCCACAGGGGCTGGGTTCTCCGACCGGGAGCTTTTGTGCCCTGAGGAAATTTGACTATATTCCTGAGCGTTTTTTCCGCTTCGGCATACTGCCGACTTCGAAGAAGAGCAAGGGCCCGGTGCATGGCAGACCAGGGGCCTTCCACCTGGTTAATGCCTGCATTCCGCAAGGCAAGGGTCGTTTCGTCATATCTGCGCTGGAAATCCAAATACCATACAGCCCATTCAAAGAGCCTGCTATCGTTAGTATGCCGGTTTAACAGCATCCATGTTTCCGCAACGGTTTTGTCCACTACCCAATCTTCGCTCCGTCTTCTTAATAATTCCAGATCGAATAAACCTTCATGGTCAGAATCTGTTTGGAAAAGAATTGCCAGAGCCCTATCGGTAGGAAGAAGTCTGGAATAACGGATAATCCCGAAAATCTGACCAGGCTGGTAATCCGCATTAACCGCAAAGAGCTGTTCCAGCCAGCGTTCTGAATCCCCCAAGTTAGACGAAGTAGAAGCAAGGTTGTAATAACACCGGGCTTTAATTGACGGAAAATCTGATTCCTCCATCTCCTGTCCGGCGGCGGTATTGCGGTTTTCTGCCGATGCCGTCTGCCATATTCCGCGGGCGCTGCCGGTAAAACCCGCAAGCCAGAGAGCATCAGCCTGACGGCTTAAATTTCGGCTGTCGGAAAAGGAAGAGAATAATTCCGCAGATCGAAGGTAATTCCCATGATCATAGAAGAATTCCGATCCAAACAGGATTGTTTGATCATTTAAGAGCATTTCATTAAAAAGGCCGTTGACCGTGGTTATTGCTTCCTGGATTTTGTTATCAAACAGGATTCTAATACAAGAATTAACCATATACTTTTCCCGTTCTTCTCCCTGGGCAGTAGAACATAACAGTGTAAAGAGTTCCCGGGGAAGAAAGCGGGCAGTAGCAGGATCCCCCATTGCTCCGGAGTAAACCGAAAAGGCCAGGGATAAATCTGCCAGGGAGCCCTGGGTCATTAGGGTTAATATCTCCAGGATTTCCGCTGCCTGCCCGGAAAAATAACCACCCATAATAAAAGCCTCTGCCGCCAGGGCTCCTGTTTGGCCTGAATGGGGATATAATTTTCTGGCTCTGGCTGCTGCCTGAACATAAGAAGAAAGGTACTGTTCCTGGTTTCCTGAATCTGCTGTTAAAGCCAGATTACGGCGGCGTTTTAACACCGAAAGGGTATTTTCCATATCAAGGGTTTTCTTTTCCAGCGAATCCAGTAAACTACTGTGTTGTTTAAAGGAAAGAGCCGGGTTTTCCCTTATTTTGCGATCATATTCTTCCAAAGCCAGGGCAAAGGAACTTTTTTTAAACTCAAAAGGAGAAAAAAGAGGAACATCACCGTATTTGGAAAGAAATATTATTACACCCAGGAGGATAAGAAAAACAACAAACCCCAAAAGGCATACGTTTCGGATAAGACTTGTTTGCCTGTTCACGACGGATTCTCCTTTTTCATACACTGGGTTTTCCGGATTCCGTCCAGAACTCCGTTTACAAATCTGTAGGAGTCGTCTGTTCCATATTCCCGGGAAATGCCTACAGCTTCATCAATTATAACAGATGGAGGGGCAGTAGAAAAGAGCAACTCGAAGACACTCATACGCAGTAATGCCCGGTCGACTCTGTTTAAGCGGGAAAAATCCCAATGAACCAGGTGTTTACGAATTATGGAATCCACTTTCTCTATATTTTCCAGGGTCCCTGCAATCAGAAGCCGGGAAAAATCCTCTGCCGTTGTTTTTTTTTCTACCCAGGAAAAATTATACAGTCCTTTCAGGGCTTCGTTTTTATCATCCGCCATATCCCAGGCATAGAGGGCCTGAAAAGCCAAAATGCGTCCCCTGCGCCTCTTTCCCATTTACCAGCTTATTCGGTTATAGGTGTCGTTCATAATCTGAATGCTGCCCCTTTTTTTAAGATCAGCAACCAGCTCTTCTGTGGCTTGCTGCAGGGTAACCATAAAG
>JAIRRF010000137.1 GCA_031256115.1 Treponema sp. | reverse complement strand
TCTTGAGAAACCTTCGGCTAGAATTTCTACTTTTGAGGCACACTTTCTTGGGCTAGATTTTCTTTTGAGGCATCACGTGTGGTTTCCGGGTGTTTTAGCTGGGCGGAGCTGCGGTGGTTGTGCCGCCTTTTCCTGTCCAATTGGTATGAAAGAATTGCCCCCGCGGCGCGTCTATTCGCTCATAGAGATGAGCCCCAAAGTAATCGCGCATGGCCTGCAAGAGGTTCGCAGGTAGATTTGCACAGGTATACCCGTCAAAGTAGGCCAGTGCACTGCAAAATGCAGGGGCCGGAATGCCGTTTAAAATTGCTGTGGAAGCAACACGCCGCCAGGAGGGGAGTGATTGTTCGAGTTTCTGCCTGAAATACAGTGCAAGCATCAGGTTTTTCAATCCGGGATCGCGTTCAAAAGCTTCTTTTATGGTACCAAGGAACACGCTACGGATGATGCAGCCCCCGCGCCACATAAGCGCAATAGAGCCGTAATCAAGCTCCCAGCCATATGATGCCGAAGCGGCCTTTAAAAGTTCAAAGCCCTGAGCATAGGACACAATTTTAGACGCCAGCAATGCTTTGCCAATGTCGTCGATGAATGCGTTTTTGTCGCCGTTAAAAACGGGTGCGGCTTTAGTAATAACTTTTGAAGCATTAACTCGATCATCTTTCATGGAAGAAAGAATACGGGAGAATACCGATTCGCAGATAAGCGTTAACGGAACGCCAAGCTCCAGGGCTGTTACGCCTGTCCATATGCCGGTACCCTTATGACCGGCCCTGTCAAGGATACAATCTACTTCATAAATACCGTTTTCATTTTTATAATTAAGGATATCCGCGGTTATTTCAATCAGAAAGCTTGAAAGGTCGGTTTGATTCCAATAGGCAAACTTCGAAGCAATCTCACCTGAATCCATATCCAATAAATCACGCATAAGATGATAGGCTTCGCAGATAAGCTGTATGTCGCCGTATTCTATGCCGTTATGAATCATCTTGACGTAGTGGCCGGATCCGTTGTCCCCAACCCAGTCGCAGCAGGGTGAGCCATCCACTTTAGCAGCTATGGCCTGGAATATCGGCTTAACATGGGGCCATGCCTGTTTGGATCCCCCCGGCATAATGGACGGGCCCCTAAGCGCTCCTTCTTCCCCGCCGCTGACACCGGTCCCGATATACAGCAGGCCCTTGCTTTCGACAAGTTCTGTCCGGCGGATCGTATCCAGATAATTGGAATTGCCGCCGTCTATGATTATGTCCCCCGGTTCCAGCAGGGGAATTATCTGGTTTATAAGATCTTCAACCGCATCGCCGGCTTTAACGAGCAGCATGACTTTGCGAGGGCGCTCCAGTTGATCAACAAATTCTTCCAGCGAGTATGCGCCCTGAATATTTTTACCCCTTGCCCGGGTTTCGAGTAATTGAGAAACCTTTTGTGCCGTCCTGTTATATATACTCACCGAAAAGCCTTTGCTCTCTATGTTGAGTATCAGATTTTCTCCCATTACCGCCAGTCCAATGACGCCTATGTCATTCTTTTTCATTACACATAACTCCTTATCGTTTTACCCTGGCATTGCCTTCGTATATGCTCCAGATCTGGGATTCATCCACGGGCTGACCATAATCACTTAACAGCGTAACCACGAATGCGCCGGAGGCCCAGCCAAATTGCAAACACTTTTCTGCAGGCCAGTCTTTTAAAAAGCCATAGAGCAGTCCCCCGACAAATCCGTCACCGCCGCCAATCCTGTCATGGACAGGAATATTCCTTGGGGGAACGCTGTGCCATTTCCCGTCCGCCAACATAAGCGCTCCCCATAAATGTTCATCGGCGTTGATGACTTCCCGGAGCGTGTTTGCAAAAGCAGAAACATCAGGAAGAACCTTTTTTGCTTTTTCGATCATTTGTTTAAAATCTTCGATTTTCCCGCCAAGGCCGGAACTGTGGCCCTGGGGGCCTTCAATACCCAGCGCAAGCTGATAGTCTTCTTCATTTCCGATAAGAATATCCGTTTTTTGCGCCAACATGGTAAAGAGCTGCCTTAATTCATTTTCCCGGTCCTTCCAAAAAGATGCGCGGTAATTTAAATCAAAACTGATGAGTGTTCCGGAAGCCTTTGCCTTTTCCGCAAGCTTAAGGCAAAACTCGCCGGTTTCCGCGGAAAGCGCCGCTATGAGGCCGGAAACATGCAGCAATGCCGCCCCTTCTTTTTCGAAGAGCCGGTCAAGGTCAAAGTCTTTTATGTTAAGTGTTTTACCTACCTCGCCGGCACGATCGTTTTGTACTCTGGGCCCGCGCATTCCCTTGCCGCTGTCGGCGATGTTGAATTGATGCCGGTAACCCCAAGGCCCGCCCTGCGGAACTTCAGGGCCTTCGAATTCCATATTACGCCTTCGTAAATCACCCTTAATAAAAAGCGCGATTTCACTGTCTTTTACAAACGCAGTCAGCGCCTTGGTCCGAAGGCCCAGTGACGCGGATATTGTTAAGACATTCGACTCGGCGCTGGTGGCCTGCATTTGATACAGGTTGCCGGATACCACCGGTTGTCTGTCCAAGGGTGTTATACGCACCCCCATGCTTGTGGGCGTCAGTATTGCATAAGTATATGTATCTTTAATTTTCATAAAAATTCTCCAATTAGGTATCTCATCTGTTTAATTCTCCGGAAATATCACCCCGCATGTCCATAAAACTTTCGTTTATATTTTGCCATTTGTTTATCTCGTTAAGCAGCTCCTGGTATAAACGATCCGATATCGAATTGTGCATCGATCGTCTGGCGCCCATGGCATAGTTACAACTGCCGCCTGCCACAGGGAATGGAGGCACTCTTTCGTTCAAATCAATTTCGCAGGTTTGGATAGGGCCCTGGCCCTTCCCGATTTTTTCTCCTCTTGCATTATAAATTACGCCTTCGAATGCAAGTGAAGAAACAGCCAAGTACACCCGGTTGTCTACCGCCCGGGCGGGTATTATAAGCGGGTCGTAACCCTCGTTAGGCATTAAAATAAGCTCTGCACCCTTTAAAGCAAGAAGTTTGCATACGTCCGCATTCCAGTTGTCATAACATGTTTCTATGCCGATTATGCCAAAGTCCAGTTTAAAAACTGGAAACTCATCACCCGGCGTAAGACTCCAGCTACATGCTTCCGGCCAATATAAGTGAGTTTTGCGGTATTTTCCGGCCAGACTGCCGTCTCTTGATAATATGGCGGAAGTGTTGAAAACGTGATTACCGTCCCTCTCGACCACCGGTACCACAACGTACATTTTATACTTTTTTGCATACCCGGAGGCTGTACAAACGGTTATATTCTCTGTCAGTGGACCGGCGGAAAGGAAATTTTCTTTCCACTCATAGGTATCACAGAACTCCGGCAGGAGCATAAGATCACAGCCGGCTTCACCGGCGCCTTGAAGCAGTCCCTCAAGCTGGGTAAGATAGTCGTCTTTGCCGCCGGATTTCGATGGATTCCATTGACATACGCCGATTTTTGCCCTGCGGGACTCTGGCGGGGATACCTGACTCCAGGCTGCATCTGAAAAAACTATTTTTGCATTTGAAGCATAACGGAGCCCGAGCTGGATCTTTGCATATTGAGTATTGTACGGCGCACAACAAATCAAGCGGCCCCTGATACTTTTGCCCTCTGTTGAAAAATCGCTCATGATCTCCTGGGCACAGCGTTCATCCGCACCGCGTCCCTGTTCCCATTCGACCAGACACAATACACTGCGTAATATGTCTTTTACCCCGTCGGCAGAGAATAACACATCCAGGCAATAATATGCTTCCGACGAAGCCTCAAGGCGCTTTTCATAATATCCAAATATGCGGTTCTCCTGTCCGGATGTTATTTCCAGGAAGCCATTTTCCAAATGGAATTCCAGAACCAAACCGGGATTCGGGCAGTGAGGCACCCATTCACCATTCAAAATATTCATGGTATAAACATCGCCTTAACACCCTTTCCTGCGATAAGGTCATCGAAAACCTGCTTCCAGTCTTCTATGCTGCTGCGGTGCGTAATGATTTGAGATAAATCCCGTTTTGTATTGGACATCATTGAAAGCGCACGATCCCAAGCTGTATAGCTTGAACTGAGATTAAAGCGTATGGTGGCAACTTTTTTTATTAAATCACCCCAGCGGACTGAAATTCGATCAGAAGAGGGTATGCCTACCGCCGTGATTGTGCCAAGCTTTTTTACCGTATTTACGGCAAGGTCGATTCCTCCCTGGGCGCCGCTGGCTTCGACAACCAAATCTGCGCCTTTACCGCCGGTAATGTCCAGGATGGCTTTTGCTGCGTCCAGATCATCGGAATTAAATATATAATCTGCTCCGACTTTTTCAGCAGTCGGAAGCCGCAAGGCAGTGCCTGAAGCCTTGTCAATGACCGCGACCTTACTGGCGCCGTTTTCCTTTGCTGCAAAGGCTGCCAGGATTCCAATCGGCCCCGATCCAATAACGGCGACAAAATCCTGGGGCCCAATTTCGCCGCGCTCAAGGACTTCATGGGTTACAATTGCCAGGGGCTCGCAAAGCGCTGCAGTAACATTATCAACATTGTCAGGTATTTTGTGTAAAAATATATCGGGAACCACCACATAATCCGTAAAGGCGCCGTTTATTCCCCAGCCCGGTGAACGCTTATGTTCACAGACATGTACCCATCCCCGCCTGCATGTTTCGCAGCGAAAACAAACGCCTGTGAAGGGCTCGCATACTACACGGTCGCCCTTTTTCCATTTTGTTACCGATGTACCTGTTTCGACAATGGTACCGCTAAATTCGTGACCAAGCGTGACAGGGGGATAGCTTTTAAACTCATCGTTTAAAATGTGCAGATCCGTGCCACAGACTCCACAGGCATGAACCTTAATTAATACTTCGTCGGGTTTGTTGATTTTCGGCATTTCAACGTCCCGTACTTCAATATTTCCTTTTCCCTCTGCGTATTTGACTAGTGCTCTCATGATTTTACCTCTCAAATAATAAATTTAATGCCCCCATGGCCTCTTTGGCTGCGATTAAATCTTCAGGCTCCGGCAGTGCTTCTATAGTTACATATCC
>JAIRRF010000091.1 GCA_031256115.1 Treponema sp. | reverse complement strand
CTTGCCATAACCGAATCCGCTACCGGTATCCGCAGAGGCAATTTTATGACTGACGGCTCCCTTGCTCAGATAGAAGGCAGGGGAACACTTATTAACCAAGCCGCCGCAGACCTACTCGGCCAGATTGGAGTAGAGCTTACGGAAGCGAGAAAGCAGACGCTCTTGGCAGGGAATAGCTTGGTGGCCAGGTCAGAGGTCGGAATTGCCAGGTGCATTACCGCTCAGGCTGGAGGTGATGAGGTAGAAGCTCTGTTTAATATTGCCCAGGCCATCACTTTTAATCCTTCCAGTCCGGAAGCCTTATCCCGGCTTAATACGCTTACTTCAAGCATTAGCGGCGGAACCATCAGCCAAAGAATAGTAAGCGATATAGAAGCACTGGATCGCTGGCTTGAAGTGTTTAAGGAGACAGCGCGTTTTTACAATGACTATCCGCCTTTTGAAATAAGCTTCGATCCAAATCTGGTACAAATAGGTGAAACCGATTGGGTGCGGCGTACCACATATACCCACAGCTATTATAGTTATGAGTCAATAGATGCCAGTACCCTTTATTATTATATAAAAGCTCGCAGTCATTCTTACAGTTCGGAAAATGGGTATAAGGAAAGCGGTTGGTCTTCTCCTACTTCTGTGAATATACGTTAAAGATGCCTTTACGCAACAAAAGGGCTGCTTCTTTTGACGCTACCTGTGCGGGCTTTTGGTGGGGGTTATGTGCTTATTTGGAAATTATTTCCTGATTCGCCCGTTACTTCTTTCGTAATCGCCATACTTCCTCCTCGGTAGTATAGCGCTTTACACAAAATTTTTTATATGCCCTAGTTTATGTTTTCATTAGGGGGTAACTGTCAGCTAATAACTATATTTGTACATGCAGAAAATGGGTTATCTGGAAGTTTTATTCATCAGTACCCATTAGTTTTGTCAACTTGTTGCGCTTTTATTTCTTCCCTTAAATCCAGTAACGGTCCTGAATTAAGAATCTTTTCAATTGTTTTTAATGATAAGCTAACATCACTTTCATCTGCATCAACTCCGTCTGGATACCTGATATTGCTATTAAATTTATTTAAAGTGCTACATTCTGTTTTGATTCCTTCAAAACGATTGTCATATTTTATACAAAGATTATTAAGAAAAGGCAAATTATGCGTATTCTCAATTTTGTGGTTCTTATGAATCAAATAACCTTTAAAATATTTCTCCGCAGCTTGAGAACAGAGGTAACAAATTATCTCATTATGCTTCTTATGAGCACCATTTAATATTTTTGCGGCATCATAATCATCATCGGCTTTGTTCAGCCACTGGATTGTATCATTGAGATTCATACAATTTTTTGCCCTTGCTGTAAATCGTACCTTCAAGGATGTAATTATTTTTCCTGGAATTAAAAATACTTTCAGGTACCAATAACAAATCAAAAAAGAAAATGTTTTTATTCCCTAATTCAGTTATTATTTTTGCGTAAATCTCTGTCGTGTTGTGATATTTATCAGGCAAAACCGCATAAATATCAATGTCGCTGTTTTCACCCGGAGTTCCGTAGGCATACGAACCAAATAAATATATTGCTTTCGCGTCTATATTGTTTATGATTGCTTCTTTGATTAACTGAATTTCCATGTTAACGTTTTCACGCATAACTTTATCCTTTTATTAATAACATTGTAAGGGTAAAGAGAAGACTTGGCAAGTAATGTTGACACTTGCCAAAAAATGGCAGAAACCTATACTTTGCAGTGGAATAATGAAAGTTAATAAGGTTGGTGCTATCAACAGGGATAGGGCAAATTTACTTCGACCTTGAGGCATCAAAAGCCTGGCTGCTTACTTTACATTCCTTCAATCGCTGTTGGCCGTCATTGCCCATATAAATACCGCTTTTGTGGGTGGCGTCAAGTCTTGTCTGGATCATATCGTCTTTGATTGTACACGCCCCGCACAGTTTGTTCACCAAAGACCTGCCAATTTTAAGTTCAGCCTTTTTTATTCGTACTAAGGGGTTTAATAACCCGCCCTTCAGGGCGGTTAAAAAGTATGAAACCCCGAATGCAATTACCTTATAAGAACAACATACCCCGTCCCTTTAAGGGCGGGGTTGTTGATTATGATCACACATTCAGGACCGCCATGCGTTCCGTTTTCAAAAACATTATCATTCTTCCTGAATAATCCCATAATTCATATTATAACAGAAAAAATTCTTCGTAAAGTAAGATAAATAATGAATTAGTATTTAACAATAGATGAATTCATTAATTCTCAGTCCAATCCCGCGCCTCTTGCCTCCATTGCCTCCGCCTTTTCGGCGGCTTTTACCATCATCCGTTCAACAAGCAGGGGGACAAGGATAACAATGCGTGTCAGGTTCATCTTTCCCCCCCTGCTTTTCCATGCAAGATTTGTGTCTTCCCAAATTTGAAATAGCATTGGAATGAATCCAAGCATGAGTGATATGCAAAGGCTGATATTCATTTTTTTTAGCCGGAGAAAAGATTCCAGACGGGAAAGTGATTTTCTTATTTCACCCGGCGTGGTAACGGAAAAGAGCAATGCTCCTGCGGCAAAGGCCGTGCCAATCCTAAAACAGAAAAAGATGCTTTCCCAAAGCCCGTCCTGATTTACGCCTAACGGTGAAATCTCTATTGCCTGAAATGCAAACACCGCCAGAATCACAAAGAAGATGGGTCCGCTTCCCCTGAGCAAAGTGCATGGCCCAATGCCGGCGAAAAGAGAAAGCAAAACCAGGATCAGGGCGATACTCCCGGGAATAATGAAACCCGGAAGAAACGGTAGCTGGATGAAAGCAAGAACTGATAGAAGCAACAAAAAAACAAGTTTAATACCCGCGCCCAGGCGGTGCAGCGGAGAAGTGCCTTTCTTGTATGACCAGGGTGTCGATTTACTCTTTACAGCCATGTGCAGTCCTCCGCGTTGCGGTAAACCCTTCGCGGGTCCCTTACCCCCCATTCTTCATTAAGCCGGTCAAGCACGGCTTCACTATTGCCTGAATCCCTTATTTTCCCTCCGGCGATAATTACCAGTCGATCCGCGAATGCCAGTACTTTTTCAAGTTCATGTGTAAGAATGATAATGGTTTTTCTGGATTGTTTAAGACCCTCAATAATTTTTAAAACCTGTACCACCCCCGGCCAATCCAAATTCGCGAATGGTTCGTCCATGATTACAGTTTCACAGCCCATTGCAAGAATGCCCGCCGTTGCAAGACGGCGTTTTTCCCCTCCTGAAAGATTGCGGGAAGTAAAGTCTTTTTTTTCGCCAAGTTTAAGACAGGCGAGTGTTTCCATTAGCCGTTGTTCTATTTCCATTTCCGGAAGTTTCAGGTTTTCCGGACCAAAACGAATGTCTTCCTCCACGGTTTCTCCCAGAATTTGAACGTCCGGATCCTGAAACACCAGGCCCACTTGTCGCCGGATGTTTTTACATTCACCCAGGGGTTTCCCCTTGAAGAGTATTTCTCCCTCAGTAGGTTCAAGCAAACCTGCAAGAATCCGCATTAGCAGAGTTTTCCCCGAACCGTTGGCTCCGGCAATAAGAAGACATTCCCTTTCAAAGATATCGAGATCAATACCGCATAACGCCTCAAAACCATTGGCAAATCTTTTTTGCAATCCCCTGACCGAAAAGAGTATTTCATTTTTTTGCAAGTTATTATCCATCCAGATGATCCGCTGCGATTCTCCTGAGGCGTGGAGAAATAATGACCGCAATAAATCCTTTAAGAATATCTCCGATAACGAAAGGAACAAAACCTGCCAGCAAAGCTCTTGTCCAGCTTAGGTTCCGGCTGATTTTCAGCCAGGCAATGCCCGGTACGTAAACAACGAGCAGCCCAGCGATTACCGCTGTTATTATTTTGAAGATGGATGTTTTGTGGTTTAAGCGGGGCTTTCCAATGATAAACCCCGCTGTAACAGCCGCGAGGAGATACCCCGCAAGATAACCGCCGGTGGGTCCCGCGAATCGGGCAATGCCGCCGGAACCTCCGGCAAAGATGGGGAAACCCACAGTACCCGCC
>JAIRRF010000087.1 GCA_031256115.1 Treponema sp. | reverse complement strand
CAATACCGCCGCCGTCAATCGCCATGAAGCAGTGCTAAAGTACATCACCGACCGCAAGAATGTCACCCGCGCGGAAGTGGAAGCCTTTTACCGCAACGGCATCCGCGCCCTCATCTCCGACATCGTGGACGAGGAGTTTAATAAGATTGGTTTTTTATTAAGAATCAATCCGCAAACATCGTATAATTGTGTATTGACACGATACGCTAATAATCAATGTATTTTAAGTTATGAAAGTTATTTTGGAACAGATACATATAGTCGAAAGGAACTCCCCCCTACTTTGCTGGAAGCATTACCGTCTGCGATGTCTAGAAGCAGAGATTTTCCACAAGCCGCGATAGATATCGTCAAAGCCCAAGCCGCGCTGATACCGGCGGTTGTATATGAGAAAAATAATAATACAATGCTGTCATCCGTGAAAAGCGTTTTAACGGATTTTAATATAAGTCCGACACGTAATAATTATGAAAATCTGGTTAAATCATATAATGTTTTTAGAATGATGCTCGGTGAACGGGAATTTGAATACATGTATCTATCTATGAGAAACACATTGTCTTCCCTCCACCCCGGCCTTGCGGACAGGGTCATGCGGGATGCGCGGTAGCCCAGCAGCAGAGATTGGGGTAATCAATTATCAATTAACAAGGAAAAATTAATAATGAAAAAATTGCAAAGAATCATTACAATTTACCTGATATATAAAATCTCTTCATTGATAACTGTTCATTATTAATTGTTCATTGCTTTAACTTTGCTTCTTTGCGCGCTCTGCGAGAGAATATTCCGATAATTCATATTTTCCTATTATGCCTTTGAAGACACAAAATGTGTCTTCAAATATGCAAATACTCTTTCAAACCCTTTTGGAGTATTTGGGAAAATGGTGCATTGGCTTTTTCTGCCTGATGATTAAGCCATGCAGGAATTGATAAGGTTTTTTTAACCGCACGGGTATCATTTTGTCGGCGATATTCATCGGTATCGGCGGCTACCATACTCACCACCTGGTCCGGCTTTTTATATTTTTTTATGATTTTTTCAGGGTTGGATGCCGTCGGAATGGTCTCGCCATTGTTTTCAGCGTCCCATAGCCACATTTCTATTGCATCCTGTGCCATAAAGAGAGCATCAGCCATACTATTGCCAAAAGTATGAAGTCCCGGCAGGTCAGGAACACTTACCAGAATAGTGCCATCCTCTCTTGTAAAAATTGCATTTGCGTCCGAATACTTGATTTTCACTATTATGTAAAGTAAACTGACTTATGGATTTGCAATTCAGATTTCGCAAATCAGCATTAATGCACGGGGTTACAGAAGCAGATATACGTAACGCTTTTGTAAATTACCGAACTATACGGCAATTCCAAGAACGTGAAAATGTGTACCTACTTGTGGGTTTTGATTTGAAAGCAAATCCAATTGAGATATTATATAATGAATTTGGGGAGAACAGTGTAAATGTATTCCATGCAATGCCATGTCAGAGCCGTTTTTTAGAGTTACTTGAAGAAGGAGATATATTATGACAGAAATTGAAAAAGAAACCGGAATGACGGAAGATGAATGTGAATATTGGGATGAGTATATTACTAAAAACCCTGTTCGTTTGGGACCGGACCTTGCAAAAATGGGTATAAAACCCGGTTTTGCACATAATTATTTACCGTTAAGCGAATTGGATCGTGACGTAACAGAATATCTGCGTATTCAGGCTGCCACATTTCATAAAAGTCAAATTCAAGTTATCAATGATCTTGTCCGGGAGAAAATTGCAGCAAATATATAGCATGGGAAGTATGTAGTTGATATCAGGAATGAGGAGTTAGGAAGTAGGAATTCTTTGGTACTCCTAATTCCTCACTTCTAATTCCTCCTTCCTCCTTCTTAATTCCTACTTAAGGGAGGCATTAAACCAGACTTTCGAATAAACTGTTTTTTCTGCGCCAGTACCTGGCATAGGGTCCTTTGCTTTTTCCGTTTTGCCAACCGGGTACGGAAAATTCATCGATTAGAGCCTGTTCCTGAATGTTAGCTTCGCGGGATAAATCGTATAGTTTTTCAGTATCGGGAACTTCCTGGTTCATAATCTGCTGTTCCCGTGACAGCCATTCCGCTTCCAAAGTCCTGATTCTGTTACGCAGGGAAGCAACATCAATTAGGCCGGCAATTACCGCCCGGTGCAGCCGTTCCCGCTGTAACCAATACTCTTTACTTCCGGCAGGATCGGAAAACACCGGAGCGGTATCTGTCCCCCGGAACACCGGTTTAAACACGGAAATGCAGGGTGTAGAAGCACCCGTACACCAAAGTGTTACCGGTTTGTCCTGCCGTAATGCCGCCACCAGGCTTCCGGTTGTATGGTCGCCGATCAAGCCGCCCCCATGCATGCATACGCTTTTCACGCTGCCCCGGGTAAACTCCCTCCCTTCAAAGCCTGGTTCATGGCTTCTCAGGATATCGAAAAGTCCTGCCGTGCCAAGGGCCGGAGAAAGAGCGTCCATCACCTGCTGCCTGCGTTTTTTGGCTCCCGAAAAATATGAATAGACCGGTTCGGTAAAACGTTTGGAGAAATGGTCCTTCTCTCCAATGCCTGACCGGGAACTGTGTTCTGTTTCAATCGTCAACCGGTTGGAAATGGCGCACTTGCCCTGGGCGCGTTTCACAGCATAGTTTTTACCGGAAGTCTCCATAATATAAACTTCTTTGGGATCGGCAGCCAGAAAGCTGTTGTCATAATAAAAGCTATGGTCAAATCCGCAGTTGCCGCCCTGGCCGTAGGTCTCCAATAACATGATCAATGTCTCCACTGCCGCTGTGGCAGTACCGGCCCGTTCCAGCGCCAGACGAAGCATATCCATGCCGATAAGCGCGGCTGCACCCCGCTTTGCTTTGGTGAATACAGCTTCGTTTCCAATCGCCACCTTGTCTTCGTTCACACCCATTTCCGCTCCCCAAATCCACGATGGTTTACAGAGGATCATCTCCCGGGTGTATTCCGCCTGGGGGATGCTGATATAAGTACAGGAAACGGAGGAACCGGCGGGGTGATGCTTCCCCGGCACATGGATCACTAAATGCGGCTCATTTGGGCTTCGGTCGCTGTTTTTCGCAAAATAACTTATGCCGTCTTTGCTGTAATCTCCGGGCAGGCAAAAGGTATCGCACATGGTTATAGTATTTCTTATCAGGTAATAACTGTCTACCTGTAGCTTGCATAGCCGAATAGATTATAGGTATAGTTACTATATGGT
>JAIRRF010000195.1 GCA_031256115.1 Treponema sp. | reverse complement strand
CACCTCAATATTATATCTATTTTACCCGCGCCCAGGGAGAAGAATTGGCCAAGCTCTTTGATCAGGAATTTCTTCTTAATTCCGTAGACAATAAAGCTCCGCCGCCTAAGCCAGAGTCAAACAGGGATGAGTACATGCCGCGGCATTGAAACAACGGAGCATCCTTAACAGATGCTCCGTCAAATCATTCCCGGTTATGTATTATTTTACATTACGGATAACTGCCTGTGCGCCGGCAAGACGTGCCAGGGGCACACGGAAGGGCGAACAGGACACATAACTTAATCCTGACCGGTAACAGAAATCTATGGTCTGCGGATCCCCCCCATGTTCTCCGCAGATTCCTACCTGAAGGGAAGGATTCATTTTCCGGCCTTCTGAGACAGCATGCTGAATTAGGAAGCCCACTCCTTCTTCGTCAATGGACTTAAATGGATCCACGTCAAGGACATTCTTTTCCAGATATACAGGCAGGAAAGACGCCACATCGTCCCGGCTGAATGCAAAGGTCATCTGGGTCAGGTCGTTGGTGCCAAAGCTGAAGAAGTCCGCATACTTTGCCACATGGGCGGCCCGGATGGCGGCCCGGGGTACTTCGATCATGGTGCCGATTTTCATATGTAGCTTAACCCCCGCTTTGTCAAAGACCCGTTTAATTATCGCTTCCGCATTGGGCCGCAGGAATTGCAGCTCCCGGGCTGTTACTACGATAGGGATCATAATTTCCGGGTTAACGGGAATCTTTTGTTTAACACAGTCCACCGCTGCCAGGGCTATGGCTTCTACCTGCATGTCGTAAATTTCCGGATAGGTAACCGCCAGGCGGCATCCCCGGTGGCCAAGCATGGGGTTTGCTTCGTGGAGCCCGTCAATCTTGGGTTGAAGGACGGCGGGCTTGACCTTCAGATAGTTCGCCAGTTCGTTGGTTTCTTCCTTGGTATGGGGTACAAATTCATGGAGAGGCGGATCAAGGAGCCGGATCGTAACGGGCCGGCCTTCCATGGCCTTGAAGATCCCAAAGAAATCCTTCTTTTGAAGGGGAAGGATCTTGGCCAGGGCTGCCTTCCGTTCTTTTTCCGTATCGGCGACTATCATTGCCCTAAAGTGAATAAGCTTTGCCTTGTCAAAGAACATATGTTCCGTCCGGCAAAGGCCCACCCCCTGGGCGCCAAATTCAAAGGCCCGTTTGGCATCTTCGGGTTGGTCCGCATTGGTCCATACCTCAAAGCCCTTAAGATTTCCCCGGACGGAGCCGGCACGGACTTCATCGCACCAGGAAAGGAAGGTACTCATATCTTTGGAAATTTTCGGAGTTACCAGGGGAAGATGGCCGTCAAAGACCTCTCCGGTGGAACCGTCAATGGTGAGCCAATCCCCTTCCTTATAAGTTTTGCTGCCGATGACCACTTTCTTGCCCTGGACAGAAACGCCCTTGGCGCCCGCCACACAAGGTGTGCCCATACCCCGGGCTACCACTGCCGCGTGGCTCGTCATGCCGCCTGTGGAGGTAAGGATTCCCTGGGAAACCACCATGCCCCCGATGTCTTCGGGGCTGGTATCTTTGCGAACCAGGAGTACTTTTTCTCCCCGGCCATGCCATTCTTCCGCTTCGTGGGCGGTAAAGACGATGCGCCCGGCGGCAGCACCTGGGGATGCATTAAGCCCCTTGGTCAGAGGTTTAGCCTCTTTCTGGGCCTTGGGATCGATCATGGGATGAAGCAACTGATCAAGATGACCGGGGCTTACCCGTAAAATAGCTTCGTCTTTGGTAATAAGCTTTTCCGCCACCATGTCTACCGCGCACTTTACCGCCGCGGCTCCGGCCCGTTTGCCGTTCCGGGTCTGAAGAAGGAAAAGTTCCCCCTGCTGGACGGTAAACTCCAGATCCTGCATATCCTTAAAATGGTGTTCCAGCTTGTCCTTGATTCCCACCAATTGTTCGTAGACCTTTTTATTTTTCTTTGCCAGGGTGGCGATCTTTTCCGGAGTTCTGATTCCTGCCACTACATCTTCACCCTGGGCGTTCATCAGATATTCACCGTAGAATTCGTTTTGCCCCGTGGAAGGATCCCGGCTAAAGCAAACCCCGGTGCCCGAATCGTCCCCAAAGTTGCCGAATACCATGGACTGGATATTTACGGCGGTTCCCTTTAGGCCCTTTATATCGTTAAGCTGCCGGTACTTAATTGCCCGTTCATTCATCCAGGAACCAAAGACAGCATCGGTCGAACCCCAAAGTTGATCCAGGGGTTTCTGGGGGAAATCCTTTTTGGTATGTTTTTTGACAAGTACCTTGTATTCTTCCACCAATTTTTCCAGGTCTTTGGCATCCAGTGCGGTATCCAGCTCCACTTTTTTTGCTTTTTTAATACCGCTTAAAGCTCCTTCAAAAACTTCGTGGGGAACTTCCATTACCACGTCCCCGTACATCTGGATAAAACGGCGGTATGCATCCCAGGCAAATCGGGGATTACCCGTCTTGCGGGCCAGTCCCTGGACGGATTTATCATTCATCCCCAGATTAAGGATTGTGTCCATCATGCCGGGCATGGAATCCCTGGCACCGGACCGGACCGACACCAGCAGGGGATCGTCGGGATCGCCCAGCTTTTTTCCCATCACTTTTTCCAGCCGGTCCAGGGCGGTCAAAACTTCCTCTTCAAGCCCGGCGGGATGTTTTTTGTTGTGTTCATAAAATGCGGCACAGACATCGGTAGAAATGGTAAAACCCGGCGGAACAGGAATGCCCAGGTTGGTCATCTCCGCAAGGTTGGCTCCCTTGCCCCCCAGGGTATCTTTCATCTTGGCATCTCCCTCGGCCTTTCCTTCGCCGAAGAAGTACACATACTTTTCCTTTGTCATTAAAGTCCTCCAATGGTTATATGGTACATAAATAACCCATATAAGACTAGACGGCAGCAGTGGCAGGGATACCCGCTCAGGCCATGATGGTCATCGCATTCTCCAATGCACACTCTGGTGTGGCATTTATTATAGGATGCCAAAATGGCCTGCGCGGGCATCCCTGCCACTGCCACAAAATCTTATCCGGTTAATTATGCACCAAGGTCAACGATTAATTTGGGTTTATATTTTCCCGGTTGGGCTGGAGACACTTATTTCCGATTTATGCTTCCACCAAGCGGAAACTGATAGGGTGCTTTTTATGATCGTGGGCTTCGTTGACGTTGTTGATGATAGACATTGTTTACTCCTAAAATTTTGTTCCATAAAATTCCATTGGGTTGCCCCAAAAATTGAACAAGGTTAGACGGTTCGAGTCTGTCGTTATGGTATACCTCATTGTTATTTGAGGGACTTCGCTTGTAACCGTAATATTTGTATCAGTAGCACGATAATGGAACATACCTCCGCCTTTCTGTAAAACATTATTGTGGTACATTTCAAGAAAACCTTTTCCATCAATACTCAGCGTAAAAATTATATGCTTGTCAAAATCTATGTCATCTCTCCACCTTCCCAGATAATTAAGCGGGGTATTTTTTGTTAAATCAATTTTTGCTTCACGTGTATTGACGGTAAAGGAAAAAAACCGATTGGGAGGAACGTCAAGATCAATATTTCCGACAGAAGCAAGGGAGCTAATACGATGTTTTCCTGCGGGTACAACAAGGAGCAGTTTTGCCGCCGCATCTTCTTTAAGCGCGGAAAGCTTATAATAGTATCCGTCAACAAAAAGCCGGGTATAAGTACCAACTAATGCAAATTCTAAGATTGACTCATTTTTCCCTGGAACAGGAAAATTGCTGGCTCCATATTCACGTATACCAATATTCCCCCTGAACGTAGTGATTCTTGCAGTAGCCCTTGTTTCTGTAGTTATATTTTCCGAGTGGTATTCGATCATATAACATTTTCCGGGAAGAAATTCACTTGTCATAGTAACGGTATTACCAAAACCAGATTGTCCGGCTTCAAGAGTAATCCTGCCAGCCGGCACAAAGGCAATGAATCCCGGCATCCAGTTTGTTCTTTTTCCGTTTATACTTCTAACAGACACCCCATCGGAAACCCGCAATTCAGCCCATGCAGGATTAAAATCTTGCTTATCTGCGGATTTATTTCCTGAAGTCACAGTGGAAGCGCAACTTTCCATACCTAAAAGAACGGCAATATATAGACCTGTAAATAACAGCGCATGTTTATTCATTGTCAACATGG
>JAIRRF010000182.1 GCA_031256115.1 Treponema sp. | reverse complement strand
GATTTTACTGTCGTACAAAAAAGGCGATGAACTTAGCATCGAAAAAGTTGAAAAGGAACTTGATTTTAAAAGCGGCAACGGAAACCAGGCGCTTTCTTGGCTGGCTGGCAAGGGGCTGATCAGCGTAAGACGGCGGGAAACGGCGGTTTATTATGAAATGACCGGCCTGGGCGGGGAGTGGAAAGAAAAAGGAAGCCCCGAAGAACGTGTTTTAATACTGATACGGAACAGGCTGGAAAAGTTAAACAGCGGTTTACCCCTGCCTGATATTGCCCGGGCCTTAAATATGGAAAACAAGGACATAGGCAGCGCCTTTGGGAGCCTTTCCAAACTTGGCGTTTTAAAGATGGACGACGATAAAAACGTAACGCTGACCTTTCCTTTGGAGCAGCTGCAAGACCCGGACAAAAATCCGGTCCTGGCCCGTTTCCGTCTTATCCGGGGCTTGCTGGAAAAAGTAGTCCAGTCCGAAGACGGCCTTATTCCCGATGCCGCCCTGAATGATGAGGAAAAAAACCTTATTGCCGGCATTGCCAAAAAGCGGGGCGCCGCGGATGCGCCGTTCCGCCAGATTGACCGGGAAACAGTGGTCTTTGCTTTTGCCCCGGCGGGAGACGGATCTGTCCCCGCTGAAGAAGCCGCCGCCATGCTCAGGGCCGAGGGAATTACCGGGGAAGAAACCGGCGCTCTTACGGCGGAAATGCTTGCGGACGGAAGCTGGAAGGGCAAAAACTTTCGTTCATATAATGTAAATGTTCCTCCCACCCGGCTTAACCCCGGACGGTCAAATCCCTACGCACAGTTTCTGGAAGATGTAAAGGACAAGCTGGCCTCCCTGGGTTTTGAAGAATTCGACGGCCCCCTGGTAGAAACGGAATTCTGGAACAGCGACGCCCTTTTTATGCCCCAGTTCCATTCCGCCCGGGACATCCACGATGTATACCGGATTGCGGAACCGCAGCATGCCCGGGCAATAGAAGAACCCTGGCTTTCCAATGTGGCCGCCGCCCACGAAAACGGAGGCAAAACCGGAAGCCGGGGATGGAACTATGCCTTTGACCGGGACTTTACCCGCCGGCTTATTCTTCGCAGCCAGGGGACAGTACTTTCCGCCAAAACCCTGCCGCATGCAAAGATTCCGGGAAAGTACTTTGGTATTGTCCGCTGTTTCCGCTATGACCGGGTAGACGCAACCCACCTGCCGGACTTCTACCAAACCGAAGGAATAGTTTTGGGAGAGGATGTAAACCTTAAAACCCTTTTGGGGATGCTGGAAATGTTTGCCACAGAGGTGGCAGGGGCAAAGGAAGTAAAATATGTACCCGGCTATTTTCCCTTTACCGAGCCTTCCATAGAGGTACACATTAAGCACCCTGTTCTGGGCTGGTTTGAACTGGGCGGTTCCGGAATCTTCCGGCCCGAAGTAACCGAAAGCCTGGGCGTCCATGTGCCGGTGGCGGCCTGGGGAATAGGCATTGACCGCATGGCCCTGATGGCCCTGGGACTTAATGATTTAAGGGATCTGTTCAGCCATGATATTGAGAGTGTCAGATTAAGACGGGTAAAGACCACATCTTAAATTTTAATCACGCAAAGACGCAGAGGCGCAAAGATCATGGTGCTGGATATACTGATTTCTAGGAATTTACCGATAATAGCAAAAGCTGTGTATTTAGAAGGTAATGTATGCAAAAATTTAAAGTTCTAAGGACAATTTTCTTTATTTTAGGCTTCGCTCTGGTTTCATTTGGCTGTGCCACAAGTAAAAATCATGTTGCAAATAAGGATTTTGGATTAATGGCTGAAGCAGTGCCGGATGGTATACTCTTAACCTTTAGTAATATTCCATCTGATGCAGTTCGCTTGTTCATTTTTGTTTCATATTGGGATAATGAAGAATATGAAAGTTCCCGTAATATCATTTCATCAATAGCTGATATAAGGGATATTTCTTTGCCTGCAGAAGGATCTCATTCTATCCAGTTAGATAAAGTTAAGGAAACCGGTAAGATTATTATTCCAATTGTTCGTATAGGAAAAAAGTATTGGATTTCTGCAACGGTTTATAATAAGCAGGAACATGAATTACTGATGAGTGATTTATATTATTGGAAACCCAGTATAGAGACTGAATTTATTGCCGAGAATGGAATTTATTTCAATAAAGATAGTATAAAATTCGAATTAAATTATACAAATTCGGCAGTAACATTATCTTCAGAGCCGATATTTTCTACAGAAGTAATTTTTTGTACCCAAAAATATAATTTTGGTATTGTTATAATAGTTCCGGAAGGATCAGTAAGTACATGGACTCATCATATTCCTGATGGATTATCCTCTGATGGATTAAGTTGGACATTTGAACCACAAATGACAGATGAGTTTAAGGATATTGAATGGTTGAAAAATGGCAGTTCTTATACTGCCTGGGCAAAAGCAGAGGTTAATATTATCCATGATGGTATAACATGGTCTATTGAAATAGCCAAAACCCCGGAATTCACTTATTCGCTGTGATATTAATTTTCCAAGAGCAAATCGCAAAGCAAAAGTTTCCGGACGATCCCTTGAATCCACCCTTGCCGTCGGCAGGAAGTATCAACCAAAGGCAAGGGTAATAATCAAGG
>JAIRRF010000272.1 GCA_031256115.1 Treponema sp. | reverse complement strand
TAGAATAATTAATTAATAAAGTTTATTAATTAATCAGGAGCGGAATTGAAGATATTTAGCGGAAAGCCGCAAATGCTAAAGGAAGTTAATTTTTCCATGATAGAACGGCTGGTTTTTGAAAAAGGTCCTCTCTCCAAACCAGAATTGGCAAAACGCACCGGTTTAAGCCTTCCAACCATCAGTAAACTGGTGGACGATTTGGAAAGAAACGCACGGCTCAGTCCTATAGGACGATCAGGAAAAGGAGCAGGCCGTAAAGCCATGCTTTATGAAACAAACCGGAATTCGGGTTGCCTTTTGGCCTGTTATTATCAGGATGGAAGCTTTTTGTGCCGTCTTGCGGATATGCTGAACAATACCCTTTATGAACAACGTTTTCCCCTGGATTCCGGCAGCTTTAAACGGGCGATTAACTCAACTTATTATGCAATAGACACCCTGATGGGAAAAGCTCCTGCCAAGGTTAAGATTATCGGTATCGGACTGCCGGGGGTTATACGGCCGGACGGTAGTCTTTTGGGTATTCCCCAAATTCCGGTTTGGGAAGGGTTTAATTTAAAGAGAATCCTAAGCGCCCGGTACAAAGCGGCAATTTATGTAGAAAACGGTGTTAATCTTTCTGCCCTGGGGTATTTTTTTACCCATTTATGGGGAAAGCAGGATAACCTTGTATACCTTTATATTGGAAACGGTATTGGCTCTGGGATTATCCTAAACAAACAACTGCACCGGGGTTCGGGGAATTTCTCCGGAGAAATCTGTTTTATGGCCGAATCCAGGGGTATGACAGGGCAGAACTATGCCGCAGCCGGCGGATACATGGAAAATCTAATGGGTAAACTGGTGGATTATAGTACGGGAGAATTTAAAGAAAAGAATAATTCTGTCCACAGGAACGAACTGGCTGCAATACTTGGTACAATTATTGTTAACCACGTGGCATTAATTAACCCCGGTGTGATTGTGTTGGCCGGTAAAATATTTGACAAAAGCCTTATCAAAGCCATTAGCCGGCGCATGGTTTATCATTTGCCCGAAGGGATCATGCCCCGGCTTGCCTATGACTCCAGCACCACCACAGGTCTGGAGGGGTTAATTCTTAGCTGCAGAGGAGACATTACCACGGGGGTACATCTGGTACAAAGTACAGGTTTGGCTCAACAGCCGGAAAAGCTGGCTGTTTAACCATTCAACAACCCCGTAAGGGTGCAGAGGGTATTAAACCCCTCGGCATACAAATATAAAATATAAGGAGAAAATGTGGATTTGATATCAACCTTAAAAGGATCCAATATGGAACACTATTTTCCGGCCGGGTGGGATTTAGAAAAGATTGATAATTGTTGTTCACACCGGCCGGAAGAAGTTCTGGAACGCCAGCCTTTCTGGAACAAGGATTTTGTCCCCGTTCCCTGCGACAACGATACGGTCTTTGGAATGATGATGGGCCACGAAATCGCCCTGAACATAAAAGAAGCAAGGGATGAAGAAAAGAAACTTGTTTTTATCCTGCCTGTGGGACCCATGGGAATGTACCGGTGGCTGGTATACTTTCTGAAAGAATGGAAAATAAGCTGTAAGCATGTCTGGGGCTTTAATATGGATGAATGGAGTGATGCGGAAGGCAATACCCTGAATCCGTCAGATCCAGGTTCATTTCAGTACGGCATGGAAGCCGCCCTTTACGGCCCTTTGGGGGAGCTAACTGTCCCTGTAAATCAACGGAACTTTGCTACCAGGAAAAACCTTCCCTGTTACAGCGAAAAGATCGCCGCCCTGAAAGCTGAAAACGCCCGGCTAATCACGGTCTTTGGAATTGGCCGGGTATTTCATATTGCCTTTTGGGAACCTCAGTTTGCCGCCGAATTTTCCGGTACAGATGAATGGAAAAAATCAAATTACCGCCTGGGAGCAAAATTGCATCCCTTGACCATTGAGCAAAATGCCCTGCACAGTTTTAAAAGCAGAACAACCCGGGTACCCTGTTTTGCCAATACCATAGGTCCGGGTTTATTTCTCCAATCCGACAGAATAATCGGCGGCTGTGACGGAACATACAGCCGGGGTTTAATGTGGCAGGGTATGTCCCTATGGGTAACCCTTCGTTATGGTCCGGATATGTGGGTGCCTTCAAGTTTAATGCCCACCTTGCCGGGAAAATTGTTTTTTATCAGGGATTTGGCCGGCCCTCTGGAACCGGATTTAAATTAATTAGGTTTTTCTTCCGGACTTTATCCGGAAGATCACCATAAAAATTATCATTATTGGAGGAAAGAGATGAAAGCAAAAACAGTATTAGCCCTGTTACTGGGCGCTGTGATTGTGTTCAGTTTTGCGGCCTGTGCTCCCAAAACATCACAGGGAAGCGGCGGCAAACTGAAAATCGGCGTTTCCCTGCCTACACTGCGGGAGGAACGGTGGGTTGAAGATTACAACGGTTTCATTGATGCCGCAGAGAAGTATGGGGTAGAGATTATTATTCAGGTTGCTGATAATAATGCGGCCCGGCAGCAGTCACAGGTTGAAAACCTTATCACCATGGGAGTAAAAGCCCTGATAGTTGCGCCCCAGGACTCTGTTGCGGCAAAGCAGCTTGTAGAACTGGCCCATCGGGAAAAAATCCCCATAATAGCCTATGACCGGCCCATTACGGATGGCGGCGCTGATTTATTGATCGAAACAGACCAGTTCCAGATTGGTAAACTTATGGGGGATTACCTCTATAACAATGTGCCCAGCGGCAACATCGTGTTCCTGAAGGGCTGCGCTACCGACGATACCGTATACTCCATGGTAGATGGAACCATGTCCGTGATCCAATCCAGGGTCAACGATGGTACCTACAAAATCGTTTATGATCAGTTTGTTACGGACTGGGACAATGCCGCTGCGCTCAGACACATGGAAAACGCCCTGACCGCCAACAGAAATGACATCCAGGGAGTTATGGCTCATAACGACGGCATTGCCGGCGCCGCTATCCAGGCAATGGCAGCCCATAATTTAAGGGTGCCCGTAACCGGCCAGGACTGCGAAGTCGATGCTATAGTAAGAATAATTGCCGGAACCCAGGGTATGACAATACTCTATGATAATGCCGGCATGGCTGATGCGGCCATAGATTCGGCGATCAAGCTTATCAATAAGCAGGATTCCGGCGCTACGGGAAAAGCTGATGATGGCACACCGGTCCGGGGTTTTCCGCCTCTCGAGATTAACCGTAACAATTATCAGAAACTGCTTATCGATTCCGGTAGATTCGACGCAGATGATTTTCATTAAATAGCAGGGGATAGTTGGTAGTGAGTAGTTTTTAGTAGTTAGTAGTTAGTCATAATTTACTAATAACTAACAACTATCAACTATCAACTACACGCCAACTACCAACTATTCGCTGCCAGCTATAAGGAATTAACCATGAGCAAAAACATACTTGAAATGCGGCATATCAGAAAACAGTTCCCCGGGGTTTATGCGCTGAGTGATACTAATTTTAGTGTCAAAGAAGGGGAAATTCATGCATTAGTCGGAGAAAACGGCGCCGGAAAATCGACCCTTATGAAAATCCTCAGCGGGGTTTACCCAAAGGATACCTATGAAGGCGAAGTTGTCATTGATGATAAAGTTATGAGCTTTCAAGCCATTAAAGACAGCGAAAAAGCAGGGGTGGCGGTAATATACCAGGAACTGGCCCTTGTTAAATATATGAATATTTCTGAAAACATTTTCTTAGGGAACGAAATACTTAATAAACAAGGTTTAATAGACTGGGATACAACATTTATCCGGGCCAGAGCAGCCATGGATCAGGTAGGGCTCACGGTTAATCCCGCTGCCAGGGTGATCAATCTGGGGATTGGAACCCAGCAGCTTGTTGAAATTGCCAAAGCAGTAGCAAAAAAGGCCCGTATTTTGGTCCTTGATGAACCTACTTCGGCGCTGACAGAAACAGAAATAGAGCATTTAATGAAGCTGCTACTGGCATTTAAAGAACGGGGAATGACCTGTATATTTATATCCCACAAACTAAAAGAAGTTTTCAATATCGCTGACCGGATCACCGTACTTTGTGACGGTAAAACCGTGGGTACCTATAATGCGGAGGATCTTACGGAGGATAAACTTATCTCTCTGATGGTAGGACGCTCGTTGACCCAGAGGTATCCTTCATCTACAAGAAAAGCGGAAGTTGTAGCAAAGAATAAAGTGGCCATGGAAGTTAAAAACTGGACCGTCTATGATCCGGAGTTAATTGATAAAATTGCGCTTAATAATATTAATTTTTATGTTCGGGAAGGAGAAATCCTGGGGATTGCCGGACTCATGGGTGCAGGCAGAACAGAAACCATGCTGAGTATCCTGGGCGTATGGGGAAAGAAAAGCTCGGGAGAAGTCAAACTTCTCGGCAAACCGGTTAATACCCGTACTCCCAGCGACCTAATCCGCGCGGGGATCAATTATCTTTCGGAGGACAGAAAGGGCAGTGGCCTGGTGCTTATACAAAATGTAAAGAACAATATGGCCCTGCCCAGCCTTTATTCCAGGCTTAAAATGGGGTTAATCGATCAGGATGCGGAGCTTAGTGTTGTAGAAAAGATGGTCCAGACGTTGCGGATAAAAACCCCTTCGGTGGAACAACTGACATTAAATTTAAGCGGAGGAAACCAGCAGAAAGTTTCCCTGGGTAAATGGCTCCTGACAAACCCAAAAGTTATTATCCTTGACGAGCCCACCCGGGGCATAGACGTGGGGGCAAAATATGAAATATATACCATCATGCAAAACCTGGCGGAGAAGGGAATTGCAATTATTATGATATCTTCGGAATTGCCGGAAATACTGGGGATGAGTGACAGAATTTTGGTAATGCATGAAGGGACCGTCGCCGGAGAATTGCCCAGATCCGAAGCAAGCCAGGAAAAGATCATCAGTTTAGCTACAGGAGGAAAATAAATTGAGTAAACAAAACATGGTAAGCAAAGAATCATTTAGTACAGAACTGAGAACGGTAATACGAAATAATACGCGGCAGTATACCATGATAGCGGCGTTATTGATAATCTGGATTATCTTTTCTGTGTTAACCAACGGAATTTTTTTAACTTCCCGTAATCTTTCCAATCTTTTTATGCAGATGGTTACCATCGCCATAATGTCCAGCGGTATGCTGCTGATAATGGTGGCGGGAAATATTGATCTGTCGGTAGGTTCTGTCTGCGGAACTCTGGGCGCCCTGGCAGCCTGGATGCTGGCAGTCAAGGGAATACATCCTGTTCCGGCCATAATTATCACCCTGATCACCGGTTTTGTAGTTGGCTGCTGGCACGGATTCTGGATCGCCTACAGAAGGGTTCCGGCATTTATCGTAACTCTGGCAAGCATGATAGCTTTCAAGGGATTCACGCTGATGATAACCAAGGGCTCAACTATCGGAGAATTTAAAGAGGGTTTTAAAACAATAGGCCAGGGTTATATTCCACAATGGAATATTTTGGACGGCGAACTGCATTTAACTACAGTTATTATAGTTGCCCTGGCGCTTTTCTCATTTATAGCCTCTGAATTTTATATCAGGAAAAAACGCATACAGAACGGCTTTACGGTTCTTAGACCGTCTTTGCATCTTGCCAAAATAGTAATTATGTCTGCCGGAATTCTGGGAGTCGGCATGGTGTTTGCCAGTTACTGGGGTGTTCCATACGCAATAATTGTTCTTATTATTATTGCCGCAATATATACCATTATCACTACCCGGACTCCCTTTGGCCGTTATGTTTATGCCATCGGAGGAAATGTTGAAGCCGCCAGGCTTTCAGGGGTAAATGTAAGAAAAACCTTGATGGGCATCTGCATCTCTATGGGTATTCTGAACGCGGTATCCGCCATTGTTTTTACCTCCAGACTTAACGCGGCAACAACCGCCGCCGGAGGAGGTTTTGAACTGGAAGTCATTGCGGGCTGTATTATCGGCGGAACAAGTACATCAGGCGGCATAGGCACTGTTTTCGGCGCAATCATCGGCGCTCTGGTAATGGCCAGTCTGGACAACGGCATGACCCTGATGAATCTTCAGGTAATGTACCAGTATATGGTAAAGGGTGCGATCCTGCTTTTGGCAGTCTGGGTAGATATTGCCAACAGAAAAAAGTAATTTAATTAATAAATTACGGTAATTCGCTCCGCCGGTAAACGCTGGCGGATTTTTACAAGCAATGTTTGTTCGGCTGACGAATATATCCAGCCGGAATTGTCTATTCGTTCAAACTGGCTGCTTGAATTATTGTTAGTTCCGTTAAATTGTAATGAAGAAAATGGCTTTATTCCCCGGATCATCATGTAATGGGTTTCTCCGACAGGAAAATCAACAACAAGTTCCAGCCGTCCAAAAAGAGAATTTCCGCTTATACTGGATGCGGCGGTCCATGCCCAAAGGCCTGGGCCGGAGATCTGAGCCCGGGCATAATTTTCTCCGGTAAAACAAATCCGGTAGATTTCGGCTGAATCAAACCGTTCGTTTTTCCCTGTAAAGTTCCCCTGTACTTTACGGGGAACCTCACCTGTCCTGTCGGTCAATGAAAAAACCGAAAGAATCAGGGTTCTTCCCAGGGCAATCCTGGTTTCATCGTCAAATTGTTGTAAAACGATACCCAGTCTTAGATTGAGTTCCGTATCAGCTTCTTCACCGGTTCCCGCATTGGTAAAAACCAGCGAGTAATCATTGGTAAAATTTCTTTTTAATCCGCCGGTTATGACAAATAAGGCCTGATCGGCAAAGCGGTGAAAGGGATTGTACCCGGAGGGGCGGAAACGTTTCCAGTCAAAAAAACCTTCCAAAAAACCTGCCGCCTGGTCGGCGGTCATTGCCGCAGGGTCAAAGTTCTGTAAGACTTCCGCCGTGTCGTCTATCAGATCTTCGTAGCCTCTGACAGCCAAATATTCTATTATACGGTATTCTTTTAATAAGTCCGGGGATTTTTCATTAATGAGCCGGGCAAAGCGGGCTGCTTTATCCCGTTCTGCCGCAGAAAGGGATCTCAGAGCGGCTTCGAGACGTCCGACATATGCCGAAGCTTCATAGAAATCGCTTGCGGAATTCAAAAATGCTGAGGCTGAGACCGAAGACACAGCCGACCTATAGGTGCCTCGTTTAATAGCTTCGCTCATATAAGCGTTGATAAGTTCTCCGTTCGCCGATTCCCCTCCGACGACGCTACGGTTCCATAACAAAAAAGATTGATCCAACCACAGTGTCAAGGCAGTTTCGTATTCTTCCTGATTAAGGGCGGCGGGAATAATATAGTCCAGGGGGTTGATGGTTTCCTTGTCCTGTAAAACCCGGTAACTAATCCGGGGATTGGCTATATCCAGAATAATGGTGTTCATGCCCGTATTCCGGTTAAAAGAATAGTTGATCCCGTCAAAATTTACCAAAAAGCTTTGGTTTTTTTCCTGTACAATGCTGGTCGCCAGCGGCGTATAGGGAATCTTCAATAAATTATATTTTTCATTGTTGTCAGAAAAATCGACCCGGATTGCCAGTTCAATAGCGCCGCCGGTAAATTGGGTAGTAAAAATAAGTAACGGCCCCCTGTCCAGGCGGAAATATACTTCATTGTCCGCAATGGTTATTTCTTTCGGCATGGCAGCCGTATTTTCTGAATTATCAAGGCTGGAAAGAACAAGTCCGTTCCCCAGAATAAATTCAATACCCCCAAAAAAAACACTTGCCGGTCCGGAAAGAGACCTGGTGTTGGAAAACTGCAAGGTATTCAGGGTATTATTATTACCGGTATTATTACCGGTATTGTTACCGTAATTTCCCTGGACAATCAGGTTTCCCGCCTGTATGGTAAAATTGGTTTTTTTTGCGAACTGTACCTGGACTAAAGCAATAAAAATCAACCCATATAGAATCAATAACAGTAAAAACCGGGGAACTATGGGTTTCCTCATTTTTTGACTAATACCCCTTCTCGATTATCACCGCCAGTACCTTTTCCGCCAGCACTTTAAACTGCTGCGGCAGGATCTCCCCGCCTTCTGCCTTGTACAGGGAAAGCAGACTCTCGAAACCCTGCCGGGCTTCAAAATATTTTTTTTGTTTGTATTGTATAAAGGCTATTTCATATTCTGCCGTACACAGATATTCGTATACATTGCCATACCGTTCACGGAGGATTCGGTAATACTGAATGGCTGCCTTGTATTTGTTTACGTCCGTTGCTTCCTGGGCTCTTTGGATTATTTTTGTAGGAGGCATGTCATCCGGAACATCCACTGGACCGGAAGCACATGATAAAACCACCGCCATAATAACGGTAAAATATAGGGGATATAATTTCATAGTATTATCATACTACAGTATCTTAAAAAAGGAAAACAGAGCTGTCTAAGGAACCTGTCGGACATGGAATATTTGGGCCAAGCCCCGACAGACCCCTATAGGGAACTTCTAAAAACTTCAATTTTAGAAGTTTTCGTACCCTATACTTTAACCAGCAATTTGTATACTTCTTCGGCAGATTGAGTATTGAGCAGGGAACTGCGAAGTTCCTTGTTTTTCAGCCGGGCGCTGAAAAAGGACAAGGTTTGCAGATAGTAGGCATGCTGATTATAAGCCGCGGCAATCATAAAAAGCAGCCGTACCGGTTCGTCGTCCAGGCTTTGGAAATCTGCAATATCGGTTTTGCTTATCCCTACGGATACCACTAAATCAGTAACAGAGCTTAGCCGTACATGGGGTATTGCTATACCTCTGCCAATTGCTGTACTCATCAATTCTTCCCGTTGGATAATTCGTTCAATCAATTCCTGCCGGTTTTTTACCTGGGGAGTGGTAGCAAGGTTTTCCGCTAGGGCAGTCAGTGCTTCCAGTTTTGCGGTATCTTTCAGGAACAGGATTCGATCCGGCGAAATAATGGATTCCACCTGGACAGAGGTATGGCCGGTTTTTCGCAGACCTGAAAGACGGCTGTTAACCCACTGTTCAATTTCCGATTTCTTAAAACGCCAGGCTGTGCCGATTTTGCCTGAAGGAATTTCTCCTTTCTGGGCCCAATCGTAAACCGTCCTTTCAGAAACCCGCAGGAATTTGGCAACTTCATCAATAGTTAATATTTCTTCTTCAATCATTACCAATAAATTACTTTAAATGTCAAAAAATGTCAAGAGTTTCAAGCTACATAGTACTTTTAGACAAATCATGTAATGAATCAAAGGGGTAAAGGGTGCCTATGGTAGTGTCCATATGTTCCGGGCCGGCTCCCTTAAAATGAACCGGAGCATCGCTTTCCATAAATTCGCTTAATACCTGGCGACAGGCGCCGCAGGGTCCCACCGGATCTTTCGAATCGGGGGTAGCGATGGCCAAAGCCACAAAAGAACGGTATCCCTGGTTTACACCCGATACTACCGCATTCCGTTCGGCGCAAATCGTCAGGCCGTAGGACCGGTTTTCCACATTGCAGCCGCTGATTACAGCACCGTCTTCAGCCAATAGGGCGGCGCCAACCCTAAAATTGGAATAGGGGGCATAGGCATTAGCAGAGGCTTTCAGGGCCGCCTGGTAAAGCTCCTGCATATTGATATTCATATCTTCCTCCGTATATAGTAAATTGTGGCAAAAAAGAAAATCTACTTTAGTATTCTGGCGGTTTTTGTTTTTATTGCCTATACACTTTTGGCAGCACAGCCTATTCCTCCGGAAACAATCCTGACCAATAATTGGATTGTTGCCCTGGACAGACTGCATGACGAGGAAGCGATTGCTGGGGGCAGCAGCCCTGCAGGGAGCCCGGCAAACCTATTGATTCCATTTTCCCTGGGAAACCGCTTCGGCTATGTGGACAGCGGCGGCAGGCTGATAATGAACCGGGAACAGCAACAATACATTTCTCTTTCTCCGGAATATTGGGCCGAGTATGCTCCCGCTCCAAAAACTCTGGTGATTAATGATCCTCAATCGGATTTTGAAATAATCCTGGAAGACCCAAGAGGATATCCGGTGTTTATGGACGGCCGAATTTTTTTGATCAGCAAAGATCAAACCAGCCTGGAAGAATTGGACAGGGAAGGTAATGTAAAATGGTGCTATGATTTCGAAGCGCCCCTGACCTGCATTGACGCAGCCGGAGGTTATGTGCTTACCGGCACCCTGGACGGAATGATTGACCTTTTGGACAGTAACGGGAAACCGGTTTTTCCTTCCTTTGCACCCGGCGCTTCCCGAATTCCGGTAATTCTGGGCTGCCGCATTTCTTCCGATGGTTCAAAATTAGCTGTGGTCTCCGGAATAGATAAACAACGGTTTCTCTTCCTGGAATGGTACGGCAGCAATGATTACCGGGTTACCTACCATGAATTTTTAGATGGAGAGGGGTTTCGCAGGGAAGTACATATGTCTTTTATCGGGAACGATACCCGGTTAATCTTTGAGCAGGAAGCAGGTCTTGGAATTTACGATGTTAAGTCCCGATCAATCATCACTCTGCCGCTGCCTGAGCAGCAGTTTGTCCCGTCTTCTTCCCGGCAGGAAGCCCGGCTCCAAGCACGGCTTTTAGCCATAGACACAGAAGGAGGAGATGGGCTTTTGTTTTATATAAGTTCCGGTTCAAGCGGAGATATAAAACGTTTTGTGGCCCTAAAACTTCCTGATATGGAATTGATTAATATTCCCTTTAAAAGCGATGTCTCTTTTTTAACCCGCCTGGGGAAGGAACTTTTTATCGGAGGCGGGACGACCATAGCGTCTTTCTCGGTAAACAGAAGATGACAGGGCAGAAACCTGAGGGGAATCTTCGCATGACCACTTCCAATGGTCATGCTCGGCGGGAGATACCTTTAAAAAAGGCAGCCGCCTTCCTAATCCTGATTTTTTCCGTATCTTTTTTTCTGTTTGCCATTGACTGGCCGGTAAGAGAAGGAACAATAGCACAAAACTTTGGCATAAACGACGCCGGAATTCCCCTTTTGGGGGATTCC